>JANLTS010000324.1:0-3910 GCA_031363045.1 Hyphomicrobiales bacterium | reverse complement strand
CGCGCGCAGCAGATCGGCCTTCAATCGCTTGGCAATAATCCGCGCGCGTTCGGCGGCGAAACGGCCGACATATTCGAGATGCCGGGTGCGTTCCTTGAGCGGCATCGTTTCATAGCGGGTCATCAGCGCCTCGATCAGGCGGCGGCCGAATTCATCGGCGCCCAGCGTGATACCCTCTTCCTGCTCGTCGGCGGCGACATCGCAGGCCGCCTGCAAGATCCAATAGCACGATGCCGGCAGGCCGGACTTCGCATGCAGGCTTTTGAAGCCACCAAGCCCTTTGCCACGCATCAGTTCGCGCGCCCGCTTGCGCGGCACATCGGCGAGATGCGCCAACGCCTGTTCGACCACCCGCAGCTCGCCAAGGCAGGCGGCGCGCACGATGATTGACGGCGTCAGCATCGCCTTGTTGACGAGGAAGGCCACGACCTGCGCCAGCTCGGTGTCGCTGGCTTGCGTGAGGATGCGAAGGACCGCGGTTTCCTCGGCATCGTGCACCAGTTCGGCGGCGTCGTTGGCGGGCAGCCAGCCGCGCTCGGCCATCAATTGATGCATGCGGTTCGACGCGCGCTTGGCCTGCATGATGCGGATGTCGAGCGGCAAGTCCGAGCATGCCAGCAGGCATTCCACCATGTCGCCCGAATGTCCGAAGCGGGTATAGAGCCGGTGATAGTCCTCGTCCGAGAAGGTCACGGCCTGGTTCTCGAACAGTAGCAATGCAATGTTCAATTGACTGGACTTGACGATGGTATCGACTGCCTCGTCGCTGATATCGGGCCTCAGCGCCACGCAAGCCTGGCGGGCCTCGTCACCCACCCGCAGCACCGCCAGCATGTGCCAGTGGCTAAGGGCCGGCGTGGCCGCCAGGAACGGCAAGGCCAGCTCGTCGTCATCCGAAATGATCGAGAACAGAATGTCGGCGTGGAGATTGGCGAGCCCGATCAACCGGTCCGACAACGCCTTGCGCACCATCAGCACCGGATCGACGGCAAGTTTCAGAACCACCGGCACCACCTGATCGCGCTCGGCGGCGGGCACATCGGGTTTGTTGAGGAAATCCGCCAGCTGGGCCGCCATCTTTGCCCGCTGCTCGGCATCGCCAGTCTCGATCACCTGCATGAAGATGCTGGTATCGAGTCCAAGGCTTGGTTCTTGTTTCACGGGTTTCGGCATTGCGTGTGCGCCTTCATTTGAACTCACAATCCCACCCAACCTTTAACAATTGGTTCACCATGCTTGTTAGGGAACAGTGAAGAAACGCGGTGAGCCCGGGCACCCTATCGGGGCAGTTTCAGAATCGCCTCCGCCGCCTCCTTGCGGATCTGCGCTTCCGCACCGAACGGCCCCGCCGCCTTGGCCCAGGTCACCAGCGCCCGGCGCGAGACCGGCGAACAGGCATCATCTTCAAGGCCGGGAACCTTGGCCTTTGTCGCCTGCACCTTCAGCTCGTCGCAATAGCCGGGGATGAAGATGAACCGGTCGGCCAACTTGTCGAAGGCCTCCGGCCCCCACAGGCGCGGGTCGTCGCGCAACGTGAACAGCACCACTTCGGCGGCAATCGGCAGATTACCCTGCTGATACATGTTGGAGACCATGAAGACGAAATCGAATTCGGCTTTCTCCGCCCCAGGCGGATTGCTCAGGATGACGTCGATGCCATAGACCACCGCCAGGCCCGGCGGCACCACGTAGATCGCCTGGGTCGAATCGGAGAAGCCTTTGAGAACGGACAGGCGCGGTTCGATGTCGCCATATTGCGCCAGCAGCGCCACCTGCTGCCAGGCCGACTTCTCGGACTTCTTGTTTTTCGCTGCTTTGAGATCTGCAAGGGCCTTGCCGCGCAGCTTGGCGATCACCTCGGGCGGCACCAGGGGCACACCGGTCAGCCGCGCATCGGAATCCGCCGAAGGACCAGGCTTGTCGCCGTCCAACTCCGGCAGGCCCTTTGTTCTGGCCCAAGTGGCAAGCGCCTGGCGCGCCGCCGGTCCCATGTAACCGTCGGGCTCGGCTTTCAGAAATCCTTCTTTCTTGAGTATGTTCGCAATTTCGAGCTTCACGTTTTCAGCGACGGGCTTCATGAGCCGCACCATGACCTCGTCTCCCCGCGCCGCCATCGAAGCGCGAAACCCATCCATGTAACCACGCGCCACATAGTCGACACCCAGCCGCTCGATATCCTGCGCGCCAAGTGAGCGGCCCATGCCGCTGGCAAAGCCGAGTATCGAACTCTCTTCGGCCTGAAGAACGACACCGCCCATCAACGCATCATGGACATTCAGATTGGTATAGACGAAACGAAACGGCAGGAGATTGATCAGGCCGCTTTGCGCGTCGGGCAGACCGGCCTTGGCGGCGGCTTTCAGCCAGCGGAATTCTTCCTCGCGATTTTCCGCAATGCCAAGGCCGCTGCTATAGGCATCAGCCGCCATCTTCATCGCCAGCGCATCGCCTGCTTCCGCCGCTTTGATCAGGAACTTCGTCGCTTCGACATCGTCTAGAGGGTAAATCTTGCCACGCCGCAACGCGTGACCCTTGATGCGCATTGCGGCCGGAATGCCCTTCTCCACCAGCTTGTCCAGAGCACCCACTGCCGCAGCCTTCGTGTCGAATGGCGGGTAAATGCCATAGGGCCCGGCATGCGCCACCTTCTCCAGCAGATAGAGCGCCATGCCTTCGGTGCCGGCACCGAAGTACTGCGCCAAAGCCACAGCATCGCTGCCTTCATGCGCATCGCTGTTGACCGATTCTTTGAAGCGCACCAGCGCTTCATCGGCACCCGGCAACTTCAAGTCCACCGCCTCATAGAGCCGCCGCAGCATGTCGGCGGGTACTTTCACATCCTTGCCGTCCGTCACGATCCGCATCGCCAGCGCCACCGCAACTTCGTGGTTGCTGGCAGCCGACGTCGTGAGAAAAGCAAAAGCCCGCTTGCGGTCGAGTCCAGCGGGAACACCGCTATACAGCATGTCGCCTACGGTCGAATCATGCAGCTGACTGTTGGAAGGTTTCGCTGCCTCAAGCATCTCCGCCAGTTTCAAAAGGTCTTGTGGATTGCCACTGGCTTTCAGCAGTTCCAAATACTCGGCCTTCAGCGGCGGCAACGTCTCCAACGCTTTAGACGATTGGGCCTTGGCCCTCGCCGCGGCTTCATCTTTCTCCCAGCCGATCCCCAGGCGCCGCCCGCGCACTTCCAGCCACACGGCATAGGCCGCGTGCGTTGGCGATTTGGCGACCTCCGCCACAAGCTTGGCAATGGCTTTCTTCTCAGCGGGGCTGGTGCCGGAATCGTTCAGATAAATCGTCGCCAGGTGTAAAGCCGCCGCCGCTGTCCGGTCGGTGTCCGTTCCGGCGAAGTCCAACAGCTTCTCGACCCAAACCCGCGCTTCTTTCAGATCACGTCGCGTGAGTGTGCCATCGGTCAGCCCACGCGCCAGGTATTGCGTGGCCAGGACATGGTCCTTCGCGGCTGCCCGCCGCAACTCCCGTTCGGCCTCGCCGCGGGTAAGTTCCGCCGCCTCCGGCTTGTGCGGCGGCACCGGCTTCGACCTGGCATAGACCACGTGGATGAGGAAGCTCGCTTCGGCCAGGCCGCCGTCGGCGATCTTCCGCAAATTGGGCAAGATCGTCTTGTCGCCGGCGATCGCCAGAATGCGCATCTGCGCCAGTTTGATCTTCTCACTGGCGAAGAAGCCTTTGACCCGTTTGTCGCAATCCTCGATGGCTTTCGCGAACAGCTGGCGTGGAATGAGGCTGAAATCCTGGAAGGCAATGCCTGGATCCCCGGCCTTCGGATAGTCCGGAACGAAGATATCCTCGCACACGCCGGTATAGGTCGCAGCCTTGGCTGCCTGCGGTGGCAATAGATCTGCAATAAGAAGAGAGAACAAGGCAATTGACAAGGCGGCAGCGC
>JANLTS010000315.1:0-5037 GCA_031363045.1 Hyphomicrobiales bacterium | reverse complement strand
TCATGACCGGCTTCTATGACCGGGCGTTCGACGTGCTGCTGTCGACCACCATCGTCGAGTCGGGACTCGACATCTCGACCGCCAATACGCTCATCATCCATCGCGCCGATATGTTTGGCTTGGCCCAGCTCTATCAGTTGCGTGGCCGCGTCGGCCGGTCGAAGCAGCGCGCCTATGCGATCTTTACAACACCCGCCAACAAGCAACTGACGGCCACCGCCGACAAGCGCTTGAAGGTGCTGCAGTCACTCGACTCATTGGGTGCGGGTTTCACGCTGGCCAGCCACGATCTCGATCTGCGCGGGGCCGGCAACCTGCTGGGCGACGAGCAATCGGGCCATATCAAGGAAGTTGGCTACGAACTCTACCAGCAGATGATCGAGGAGGCCGTGGCCAAGCTTCGCACCGGCGAGGATACGCTGGAAGCCGATGGCCAGTGGTCGCCACAGATCAATGTCGGCACCTCGGTGCTGATCCCCGAATCCTATGTCGAGGACTTGCAGGCCCGCCTCGGCCTCTACCGCCGCCTGGCGGATTTGCGCGACCAGCAAGCCGTCGATGGTTTTGGCGCCGAATTGCACGACCGCTTTGGGAAGCCGCCCGAAGAGGTGCGCCATCTTCTCGAAATCGTCTCGATCAAGCTTCTCTGCCGCGCCGCCAATGTCGAGAGCGTGGATGCAGGACCCAAGGGGGCGGTGATGAAATTCCGAGCGGACACATTCCCGAATCCGCCGGCTCTGGTGAAATGGATCAGCGGGCAGGGTACCCTCGCCAAGCTCCGCCCCGACATGAAGCTCGTCATCATGCGCGGCTGGGACAAGCCGGAAGACCGTCTCAAGGGCACCAGGCAATTGATGCAGACGCTGGTGAAACTGGCGGCGTGAAATCGTTGATGCTAGATATTCCTCATGCAGCTCAGCGCCTATCTTGATCGCATCGGCTATCGCGGCACCATTGCGCCGACGCTTGAGTGCTTGACCGGCATCCATCGGTGTCAGGCGCTGTCGGTTCCTTATGAAAATCTCGACGTTCAGTTGGGTGTGCCTTTGGGACAGGACATTGAAGCGATCTTTGACAAGATCGTGATGCGGCGGCGCGGAGGCTGGTGCTACGAGATGAATGGCTTGCTCGGCTGGGCGCTGCGCGAGATCGGCTTTGATGTCATGCGCGTTGCCTCAGGCGTGCGGCGGAAGGAACGTGGTGACAGCGCGGTCGGCAATCACCTCGTTTTGTTGGTCCGCCTTGATCGCACTTATCTGGCCGATCTTGGTTTGGGTGACGGCATCCGAGAGCCCATTCCGGTGGAGGAGGGGAGTTTCCGGCAGGGCGCGCTGACGTTCCGCCTCGAACATCTGGCGGATGGCTATTGGCGCTTTCACAACCACGGAAATGCCAACCCGCCCACCGCCGATTTCCGTAGCCAGCCTGCCGATGAGGCGCTGCTGCAGGCCAAGGTGCAGTTCCTACAAACATCGCCCGAGTCGGTGTTTGTCCAGAATCTCGCCTTCGAGATGATGCGGCCGGAGAGCCTCACATCCATCACCGGACGTGTGCTCACCGAGAAATCAGCCGGCGGTGTGAAGAAGACCTTGCTCAATTCGCCAGAGGAAATGGAATTGGCGTTGGTGCGTGACTTCGGCATCAACGGTGTGACAATCGCCCCAATCTGGCAAAAGATCTGTGCCCGTCACGAACAGATTTTCGGCGGCGTGGCGGCGGAAGACATCAACAAGCCGGACAGTTAACACTGCTCACGCGCTCTCCAATAATTCCTTCGCCACCCGGCCGATGGCATCGGCCAAAACCTCGGGCGATTGAGCGCCTGCGAGCGCATAGCTCTGGCCGAGGATGAAGGTCGGAACTCCGGTGACGCCGATATCGCTCGCGTGGGCGATTTCGGCCTTCGTTGCCTCGACATCCTGATCGCTGGCCAGAAGTTCGGCGATCTGCGTGGCGTTGATGCCGATGTCACCGGCGCATTTTGCCAAGACGGCGTGATCGCTTACGTCTTGACCTTCGCTCCAATAGGCCATGAACAGGCGCTCGGCCATGTCATGCTGGCGCTCAATGGTGTGCGACCAGCGCAGCAGGCGGTGCGCATCGAGCGTGTTGGGAGTGCGGGTGATGGCCTCAAACTCATAGGGAACGCCAATCTCGGCACCAGCGGTAATCAGTGGATCGTGGATGGTCTTGAGGCGCTCTGGCCCGAACTTGTTCAGCATGTACTCTTGGCGATCAAGACCTTCTGGCGGAATGGTGGGATCAAGCATGAAGGGCCGCCAGCGGATGAAGACATCGACGTCTGGCTGCATGGCGAGTGCTGCATCAAGACGGCGTTTGCCGAGAAAGCACCAGGGGCAGATGACGTCGGAAATAACGTCAATGACAAAACGATCCGTCATCGGATGATCCTTTGGAGCAAATTTGGGCCGCCCTTATAGACAGGCATTGCAGCATCGGCAAACGCCAATCGGCGTTAAGGATTACGCCACAGGGTTGTCGCCTCGAAGCCCGGAAGTGGCTGCTGATCGGGTCTGCCGATAGTGTTCCACCGCGCCACCCATTGGCCGCCGGCATCATAAAAAGGCACGGTGTAGAAGCCCGAGACCAGCAGGCGGTCCTCGGCCCGCACCGCAGCGGCAAATTTTGCGCGGTCCGTAGTGCTGAGCATGGCGGCGATTGCCGCATCAACAGCCGGATCGGCGATGCCCGGATAGTTGCGGGTGCCCTCGTCGGTCCGCCCGTTTGAGCCGAAATACAGCGTCTGTTCATTGCCGGGCGACAGGGAATTGAACCATGTCGCCGGGATCATGTCATAGTCATAGGTCTTCTGGATCGACGCATACTGAGCGGAGTCCACCACCCGCACATCGGCCTTGATGCCGATGGCCTCGAGCGTCCGCTGGTAGTGCAGGGCGATCTTTTCCTGGTCCTTGTTCTGCACCGAAATGGTGAAGGCGAATTGCTCACCCGCCGCATTGGTGAGCCCCGCCTCGGTGACGTTCCATCCGGCTTCGGCCAGCAGGCCGACGGCCTTGCGCAGCATCTTGCGGTCGCGGCCGGAGCCATCGCTCACCGGCAGCAGGTACGAACCATCGAGGAAATCGGCGCGCAGCTTAGTCGCCGCTTCGCCCAGCACGGCTTTTTCCATTTCATCGGCGGGCTTGCCCATAGACGAGAGTTCGGAGCCCGAGAAGTAACCATAGGTCCGGCGATAAGAGCCTGAAAACAGGTTGGCATTGGCCCATTCGAAATCAAAGGCCATGACGAGGGCTTCGCGCACCCGCACGTCCTCGAATATCTTGCGCCGGGTGTTGAAGGCAAAGCCGGAAGCCGGGGCGGGGGACCGTTGCTCGATCTTCTCGAGCGTGATCTTGCCCTCCTTCACCGCCGGGAAATCATAGCCTGAGGCCCAGCGGATCGGGTCGCCTTCGGTCCGCACGTCAGCCAGACCTGACTTGAAAGCTTCGAAGGTCGCGTTCGAATCCTTGTAGTAGTCGAAGCGCACAGTGTCGAAATTCCACAGGCCCTTGTTGTAGGGAATGTCCTTGCCCCAATAGGCCGGGTTCTTCTTGTAGGTGATGAATTCGCCGGGCTTCACTTCGCCAATCATGTAGGGCCCCGATCCCACAAGCGGATCGAAAGTCGTTGCCTCGAAGGTGCGGCCCGCGAAATAATGCTTGGGCAGGATCGGCATCAGGCCCATCAGCAGCGGCAGTTCGCGGTTACCGCCCGCCTGCTTGAACGTCACGGTTTGGGCGTCGGGAGTTTCCACTACGGCAATCTGCGAATAGATGTTCTTGTAGCGCGGGCGGCCCTTGTCGCGCAGCGTCTCCAGCGAAAACTTCACATCTTCGGCGGTCACCGGAGTGCCATCCGAAAATTTCGCTTCCGGCCTGATCTTGAAACTGATGGTCTGGCGGTCGTCCGAAACGTCGATCGACTCGGCCAGCAAGCCATAAAGCGAGAAGGGTTCGTCCCAGTTGCGCCCCATCAGGCTCTCGAACACATATGTTCCCACGCCATTGACGGGGTTGCCCTTGACGATGAATGGCGAGACACTGTCGAAACTCCCGGTCACTGCCTGGCGCAACTGGCCGCCCTGCGGTGCATTGGGGTTGGTGTAGGGCAGGTGTTGGTAATCCGGCGGCAGGCCCGGTAACCCATGCATGGCAATGCCATGTTGCGGAGCGGCAATTGCGACCGAGGTGAAAAGCCACCCGGCGGCGGCGAGCATGGTAGCGAAGCGAATCGTGATCATGCCCGGAAGTTTACAGCAATTCATCAGTCTCTCCACAGCGGTTCACTGGCCGCTATGGAGAGAGAAACGGCCGATTACGGCACCAGAATGTTCTGGAATTGCCAAGGGTCTTTCCTATCGACATCGGCGGCGAAAAGATTGCCCAATGACTGCAGCGGTGTCCAATCGGTGTAGACACCCACCACGGCACCCAGATAGGGGCGCTGGATGGACTGGCAGCGCTTGTAGTCCATCTCGTCGGTCTCGACGATGCCGGCCTTCGGGTTTTCGATAGCCCACACCATGCCAGTCAACACTGCCGACGTCACCTGCAGGCCCGTGGCGCTCTGATAGGGCGCTAGCTTGCGCGCCTGTTCGATCGACAGCTGCGAGCCAAACCAATAGGCGTTTTTCTTATGGCCATAGAGAAGCACGCCCAACTCGTCCATGCCGTCGGCGATTTCGTGTTCCTCGAGGATAGTCCAGCGTGACTGGCGCTTGCCGCCAGCACCCAGCAACTCGTGCCACGACAGCACGGCATCGTTGCAGGGGTGATAGGCGTAATGGCAGGTCGGCCGGTAGACCACTTTATTCTTCTTGTCGCGCAGCGTGTAGTAGTCCGAGATCGAGATCGCCTCGTTGTGGGTGACGAGGAATCCGTAATGCGCGCCTTGCGTCGGCGTCCAGGTGCGCACCCGCGTGTCAGCGCCTGGCCGTTCGATATAGATTGCCGCGCGGCTGCCCACCTTGTGCTTCTTGCCGCCCTTCGGCAGTTTCTTTTCATGCGTGCCCCAGCC
>JANLTS010000283.1:0-5581 GCA_031363045.1 Hyphomicrobiales bacterium | reverse complement strand
GGCCAGGTAACGGTTTGGGGTTGAGCCTCGTTGCTGGTGTCATGAAGCTTCACAAAGGCACCCTGCTTCTGGAAGACAATAGCCCGGGGTTGGCCGCCAAGCTGGTTCTTCCACTCCACAAGCCGCCCGGCTAAAAGCGGCGCATGCCGCACCTCGAGCTTCCGCCCGCCTTTGACACCGACGCCGTGAAGCTGTTCCGCGAGGATATCGGTTCTGGTATCGTCCCGGATGACTTGATCGCCACCGCAAGCAGCATTGCTGGTGGCTCACCGTATCTCCGCCAACTGATGCTGCGCGATCAGTTATATGCGGGCCGCGTCTTCAGTGAAAATCCCGATGCCCTGCTGGGCGAAGTGTTGCTACAGCTTCAGTCTGCCGCAATAGGGTTAGATCAACGCGGCGTCATGCGGCTGCTCCGCCAGGCCAAATCACGCGCGGCACTGTTGATTGCTGTTGCCGATCTCACCGGACAGTGGACCATCGATCAGGTGACCGCGGCACTCACACGGCTGGCTGACACTTTGCTGCAAACAGCCATCGACTGGCTGCTTTGTGACTACGCCAGTTCCGGGAAGGTCAAGTTGAGGGACCCGGCGCATCCCTCGCTGGGCTGCGGTTATGTTGCTCTCGCCATGGGCAAGCAGGGGGCGTTTGAACTCAATTACTCGAGCGATATCGACTTGATCGTTCTCTACGATGCCACAACGCCGATGCTTGGGCGTGGCACCGATCCCGCAATGTTCTTCGTCCGCTTCACCAGGCGGCTGGTGCAACTGATGCAGGACGTGACCGAGGATGGTTATGCTTTCCGCACCGACCTGCGCTTGCGGCCCGATCCGCGCGCCACGCAGGTTGCGATCTCGATCGAGGCGGCCGCCCTCTATTACGAAAGCCAGGGCCAGAACTGGGAGCGTGCCGCCATGATCAAGGCGCGGCCGGCGGCTGGTGATCTTGCATTGGGGGCAGAGTTCCTCGATCGGTTGAAACCCTATATCTGGCGGAAGTATCTTGATTTCGCGGCGATCGCCGATGTGCAATCGCTGAAGCGGCAGATCCACGCCGTCAAGGGCCATGGCGACATCAAGGTGCGGGGACACAACCTCAAGCTTGGCCGTGGCGGCATTCGCGAAATCGAATTCTTTGTCCAGACCCAGCAGCTGATCGCCGGTGGCCGCAACCCGAAGCTCCGTGGGCGGAGCACACTGGAAATGCTGGATGCCCTGGCCACGGCGCAATGGATTACCCGGCACGCGGCTGACGAATTGCAACAAGCCTACCGCTTCCTGCGCAAGATCGAGCACCGCGTGCAAATGGTCGATGATGCCCAGACCCACGTGCTGCCGCTTGACGATGCGGCCTTCGAGAGCCTGGCGAGATTCTCCGGCTTCGCCGATGCAAACTCGTTCGATGGCAAAGTCCGGGCCACGCTCGAATGCGTGCAGGGCCACTATGCCAGACTGTTCGAACAAGCCTCGGACCTGGGCTCTGACTCAGGCAGCCTTGTTTTCACCGGTGGCGAGGATGACCCAGAAACGCTGGAAACACTGACGCGCATGGGGTTCAAGTCGCCGAGTGAAGTGTCCGCGACGATCCGCGGCTGGCACTTCGGCCGCTATGGCGCCACGCGCAGCGCCAGGGCTCGCGAACTGCTGACTGAGTTGATGCCACGGCTGCTCGCGGCACTTGCAGGCATGGGCGATGCCGACCTGGCCTTCCTCGCCTTTGACCGCTTTCTTGGCGGGCTCCCCGCAGGTGTGCAGCTGTTCTCGCTTCTGAAGGCCAACCCGAGATTGCTTGATCTGCTCGCCAGCATTTTAGGATCAGCACCGCGCCTCGCTGAGCAATTGAGCCGCCGGCCCAAAGTGCTCGACGCCGTGCTCGATCCCGGCTTCTTCGGTCCGATGCCATCTGAAAGTCTGATCCGATCGTTGATCGATGCCGCGATCCCTGATGGCGTTGCCCTGGATGAGGCTGCTGACCGTACCCGCATCATCGGCAAGGAACAGGCATTCCGTATTGGCGTGCGCGTGCTGTCGGAAACAGTGAGTGCGGTGGATGCGGGCACGGCCTTCTCGCAACTGGCCGGGCTGCTGTTGGCACGCCTTCATGCGGCGGTGGCCGCAGACGCCGCCCTCCGCCATGGGCGGATGCCAGGTGGGAGGAGTGCTGTCATCGCCATGGGTAAACTCGGTGGCCGGGAAATGACGGCCGGGTCTGATCTTGACCTCATCATCGTCTATGATGCCGACGTCAGCGCCGAGATGTCCGATGGCGCCAAGCCATTGAGCCTCAATCAATATTATGCCCGCCAGGCACAAAGGTTGATTTCAGCGCTTTCGGCCCCGACCACTGAAGGTGTTCTCTACGACGTCGATATGCGGTTGCGGCCGTCGGGCAGCAAGGGGCCGGTGGCGGCCAGCCTATCGAGTTTCCGCGCCTATCAAACCGACTCTGCCTGGACATGGGAAAAACTGGCGTTGACCCGCGCCCGTGCCGTGTGTGGCGATGCCGGTTTGATGGCGGAACTCGAGGCCACCATACGCAGCGCACTTTGCACTCCGCGTGATGCCGCCGCGACGCGAGCCGACGTTTTGGACATGCGCAAATTGATGTTGAAGGAGCAGGGTGTTGCCGGCCTGTGGGACATCAAACGGGCGCGGGGCGGCCTGGTTGAATTGGAGTTCATTGCGCAAACGCTGCAGCTTCTTCATGCGCCGTCGAACCCGCAAGTTCTCGATACCAACACCCTCGCGGCCATTGCCAAACTGGCCGCAGCGGGGCTGCTTGAGCAAAGGCATGCGGACGCCTTGAAGCAGGCCGGCAAGCTCTATCACCGCCTGACCCAAGTGCTGCGGCTTTGCGTCGATGGCGCCTATGATCCTCGGACGTCGCTGCCGGCGCTGAACCAACTGGTGGCAAGTGCCGCCCTGTGCCCGGATATTCCGACGGCGGAATCAATCCTGATGGAAAGCCAGGCCATGGTGGCTTCGATCTTCGACGAGATCATCGGCACCCCGGCTTGAAACTGCCCGCGACGGATTTCTGTTCCTGTTTCGTCTTGTGTATCAGGACAACACCAGGAGGATCCGTCCATGAACAAGTTTACCGTAGCGATAGCTTTTTTCTCGGCCTTGGCCGTGGTGCCGACTGCAGCCTTTGCCATTGAACCCTATCTGCCCAAGACCCCCAAGGTCTTTGCCAAGCTGGATGCCGACTCGAATGGCAAGATATCATTGGACGAATTCAAGCCGCGGGCCGAAAAGCGGTTCCTCAAGCTCGACGGCAACAAGGATGGCGCGGTCAGTGCCGCCGAGATTGATGCGGCTTTGAAGAAGGCCATCGATGCCAGGAGAATCCGCGTCATGAAGACCATGGATGCCGATTCGAATGGCAGCGTCTCCAAGGCTGAACTCGATGATTTCGTTGCCAAAATGATTTCAGCGGCAGATGCCGACAGCGATGGCGGATTGACACTGGATGAAATTCGCAAATACCGGGTTGCCAAGTTTCGCAAACCCGCTACGGGTGAGAGTTCCAACTGACGCCAGGATACGGACCATCGATTGACCCGCGACGTTTCGGCCCGCCGGCAAATGACGGATGGCGGCTTGCTCAATGCAGCTGCTGGCGGCGATCACGCGGCATTTTCCGAGATCGTCAACCGCTATTACCAGCCGGTTTTCCGCCTGGTATGGCGGATGACGGGCGGTGGCGGCGACAGCGAGGATATTACCCAGGAAGCCTTCCTGCGCCTGTGGCGGAACCCGGCTCAAGTGCGCGAGGTGGCGGCACTCAAAGGTTGGCTGATGCGCGTTGCCTCGAATGCGGTGATCGATCGCAGCCGCAAGCCACGGCACGGCGATCTCGACTCAGCGCCCGAGTTGGTGGACCCTTTGGCACGTCCCGATGCATCGCTGGACCGCTCCGAAGCTGCCCGACTGGTCGATGCCAAGATCGCCATGTTGCCGGAGCGCCAGAGGCTGGTGTTGTCGCTTGTCTATTTCGAAGGCCTGACCAATATCGAAGCGGCCAACGTGATGGAGGCCAGTGTCGAAGCCGTCGAATCGCTGCTGGCGCGGGCCCGCAAGAGCCTCAAGGAAAGTCTGTCGCCACAATGGCGGGAGTTGCTCGGCGGGTTGACGGAAATGGGACGGTGAGGACCTGACATGGAACACAGCAAAAGCCGAAGCCCTGATGAGTTGCTGGCGATCTACGGTGCCGACCGCCGGCGTTGGCCCGTTGGTACGGTTGATAGCGCAATCCTGGCCGCGCCCTCCGCGGTGGCCGAGGCAACGAGCATTGACCGGATTCTCGATCATGCGTCGCAGCCCATGGCACCAGAAGGCAGCATGGCTCGCTTGCTGGATCGCCTGAACGAGCCATCGAACGCTGAGATCATCGCCTTTCGGCCGGGAAGGGCGAGCAAGACACAGTTCCTGCGCTATGCCACGCTTCCACTTGCAGCATCGCTAGCGCTTGGCATCTATCTCGGTGCCCTGGGAGCTCTCGATGTAGCGCTTCCCACGGCGATTACCGGCACCGTGGCATTGGGCGATGAAGTGGATGACGATCTGGGCGGCGTGGGCGAACTGGATGTTTATGCGGAGGACAATGTGACATGACCGCGGTTGCAACGCCACCACCCGAAATGGTGCCAAGCGGGCGCTTCAACTGGTTGAAGATTTCGCTTGTGGTTTCGCTTGCCGTGAACTTGCTCTTCGTCGGTGGCGGAATCGCCCGGTTTTTCTCGCACCGCACACCGGAACGCATGAGCGGCATCAGCCAGATGCAATTGATTCCACGAAATTTCCTCAATGAACTTGACCGCAGCCGGCGGGCTGAGTTGATGAAAGTCTTCAAGGAATTCGCCCCGTCCTTCCGCGCTGGCCGCAAGGTGGCGCGCGACGACGTGATCAAACTCGCCGTTGCCTTGGAAGCTGAACCTTATGACAATGCTGTCGTAAAAGCCGCCGTCGATGCCTTTTCGGAACATAGTTCAGAGCTGGTCAATGATGGTGGCAAAGCTGCGCTCACCCTCATCTCCAGTCTCTCTCCCGAAGAGCGCAAGCTACTGGCCCGCCATATCCGGTTACGCGACGAGGGTGGCCGCAAGAGGGGACCACCGGACAGCAAGGATTGATCAGGCTGCCTTGTCGGGCAGGAGCACGGTGACTTCCGTGCCCTGGCCGACATTGCTGCGGATGGCGAGGCTGCCATTGTGCAGATCGATGAATGATTTCGAAATCGCCAACCCGAGACCGGAGCCGCCCTTGGATTTTGTGAACTGGTTCTCGACCTGCTCGAAGGGACGGCCCAGCTTCTCGATGTCCCGCGCCGGTATGCCGATTCCGGTATCCTGAATGGCAATCGTGACAGTACCTTCGGATTTGCTGGAGCGGATTGTCACCTTGCCACCTTCGGGCGTGAACTTCACCGCGTTGGAGAGAAGGTTGATGATCACTTGTTTCATGGCGCGCTTGTCAGCCCACAGCGTCAGATCTGGCGGCACCTGGCGCGAGACGGTGACCCGGCCTTCATAGGCGCGGGGGCCGATGAACCGCATCACTTCATCAATCACAGC
>JANLTS010000270.1:0-10201 GCA_031363045.1 Hyphomicrobiales bacterium | reverse complement strand
CGATGACCCGCATTTCGGAATGAACTTTAAGTTCGCGCTTGCGCAACAGCAACTCGTCTCGCTGGGCATAGTAAGCAGCGAGCCGCGCCTCATCGACAATGCGCTGCTGTTCTTCAAGCTCCGCCAGGCGCTTCTGCTCCTGCTGCAGGCGTTCGAGTTCGTCGATCCCCTGCTGCATGATGGCAACGCCGAGCTTGGTCGAAATTTCCGAATTATCTTCGCTGCGCGCCAGGGCAGCAGGCGATCCTGCATAAGAGAGGCTCATGGAGGGAAGATTGTCACGGGCCTTCAATGCCACGGTGATATCGCTGTCGATCTCGCCCAGCGCCAGTTCGGCCACGGTCTTCACCGTCACATCGGCATCGGCCGTCTTGAGCGCGAAGGGCAGAAAGCCCACCTCGCCATTGGTGATGGTAATGGTGCCGTTGATCTTGCCGAAGCGCAGGCCATCGCCGCCACGTAGCGCATCGAACGCTGCGGTGACGCCGGCCGCGTCCTTGGCATTCGCCAACGCACTGGCGAAAGCAGGTGGGCTGAGGCCCAGCAGGCGGAAATCCTCGAAGCCATAAGCGCCACTGCCACGTAACCCCGCCAGCGCGCCACCGGCACTTCTGCCCTCGCCTTCGAACTTCACATCGAAGGCGCCCGCTCCTTCCGCCACTGGCTGGCCATTCAGTTGCAGAAGCTGCGTCGACAGATCGACGGGAACGGTAATGCGGCCGGAGAGCTTGCGGCTCGAATCCGTACCCTTCGAGACGATTTCGATTTGCGTGCCGCGGCCGGTTGCGTCCTTGCCAAACAGCGCCAGGCTGATCTCATCGGGCTTCACCACGATGCCGATCTCGGCATCGCGCGCCGCGAAGTTCTGGTGCACAAGCAATGTCTTTGGCTTGATCCAGATGTCGCCGGTCAGTCCAAACGGCAAGCTGGCGGCGAAGGCGGTTTCAAGATCGGGCGTGGCGCCCGACCAGCTGAGGAAGACAGGTGCCAGTACATCGATGAGCGACAGCGCCGGCGTCTCGAACTGTCCGGTCACCTGCCGGACTGGATTGAGATCGATATTGCCATTGAACTGTTTGCCGTCGAGGCGTCCAGCAAGATCGGGGAGCGACCAGCCCTTGTTCGAGCCGAGTATGCTGGCATCAACCACCAGCACGCCGCGGGGCACAGCCGTCAGCGGAAGGCCAGACGCCGCCGCCAATGCCGTAACATCGGTCGAGCGCAGCGCCAGCTTGCCGTCGAGCCCAAAGCCCGGAGCCAGTGGATTGACGGACCCACGGTAGTCCAGCCTGGCGCCGAACAATTGCAGGGCGATATCGACCATGAATCCGGTTTTCGCGGTCCCTGCCGCCTTGATGCCGATGTGCGAGGCCTGGGTATCGCCAGCCGCCACCGACAGACCGAAGAGCCCGGCCAAAGGCCCTGAACCGGGTGCCGATAGCATCGCCTCGCCGCTGATATCCAGTTGTGGGCTGACGGCGCCGGAAGCATTGAAGCCGAATACCCCCGCCGTGCCCACGAGACCGAAGTCGAGGGCGGAACCCTTGTCGGCCGGTTTCACACCGAGATTGCCCTTGACGGCGGCGGGTCCCAAATTGGCGGCCCAGGCCGGATAAGTTCCGCCCTGAACGAGGCCCAGGAGCCGCAACAATTCGCGCGGGTCCTCGGCCTTGACTTCAAGGCCGATCGACCCGTCCGCACCCTTGCCGCTGTCGAGGATGAGGCCTGTCGCCGAAAGCCTGGCACCACCCACGGCACCGATTTCCAGGGCCCGCAGATCAAGCCCATTGGCGCCCGACGCGAGATCGAGCACCACATCCGCCGCGGTGACATCATTGAGCAACAGCTGTGCGGCCTGCACCGTCAGCCGCAAATCCGGCGCATCGGCGCGCGGCAGGATCATCGCCACTAGCCCTCCAAGGCCCTGGCTCGCCACGGTGGAAAGGGCAGTAACGCCCTGCGGCATGTAGCTGTCGAGATCGAGGCGATTGGCGTCGATGCGGAGATCAACTGCGCCGCGCCCGGCCGGCGTGACCGAAAGCTCGGCCGTGCCCTGTTCGGCATCAAGCTCATACTGCGCCTTGGTGAAGCGCAGGCGCTGGGCCGTGAGGCTGATATCGGTCTGCAGCTTCAGGCGTCCGCGGCTGCCGGTCCACACAGCGGCCAACGACGGCTTGGCCTCTGGCCACAGCCATTGTACCAGTTGGCGAAGGTCGTTGGCTTCAACCGCCAGATCACCCGCAATCTCGGCACCCTGGGCACCGGGGAAGTACACCCCCTTGAACAGCATCTGCGAACGGCCCGGAAGCCCAGTGGAGAATTCCTTCACCCGTAGTGCGTTGCTGTCGGCTTCAACGGTGAGCTTCACATTGTCGAGAGTCTCTCCGCCAGTCTTGAGTGCGGTCACCGACACCGAACCCGCAAGGCTCATGTCGCCGGGCAGCAGCTTCAGCAGACTGTCGGCCAACGCCAGGCTTCCTGCCTCGCGCAGCAAGGTGCTGCCTTGGGCACCTGCCAACTCATCGAGATCGAGCATTGCCGACTTCATGTCGAGGCGGGCTTCGATGTGGCGGCCGAGCTTGAGGGATGCGGAGCCCGACGTAATTGTGCCGCCCTGTTTGGAATCCTGTGGCGCGATCTCGATTTCGTCCAGTTTCACGGTGTCGAAACTCGCCTCGACTTTCGATGTGAAGACCAGTGGCCGGACTTCGCCGTCGGTTTTTGCCTTGCCATCCTCAGGGACAGCCGGCTCGATTCGCAGTTCGCCAGTGGCCTTTCCGGCATCGCTGGCACCATCGAATGCGAACACCAGCCCCGAGCCATCGGCGGACCCGACCCGCATGCCAAAGCGGAAAGGTTCATCAGGAATCCAGGTACCGGTCGTCACCGCGATGTCGACGGCGCGATCATCAAGCAGCGCCACCGAGCGCAGCCGCCACGGGCCGCTGACACCGGGTGAGGTCAGCGAGGCATTGAAATCATCGAGCCGGAACGTCTCGCCACGGCGCCGGTCGTTGAAATACAGCGTGCCATCCTGCAACTTGATGCGGTCGAGGCTGACCCGCGACAGCAGATCGCTTTTGATAAGGTCGGCGGCCGGATTGAACTGCCAATTGCCCTCGCCCGTCGCCAGCCGTTCGAAGCGGACGACCGGGCTTTCGATGTCGACGCTATCGACATCAAGCGTGCCGCGCGCCAGACCGGCCAACGTCATGCGAACGACAATGCGGTCGGCATGGGCGAATTCCGGCGCCTCAAGGCCCGGTGGATTGGCGATGCTGACGTTTTCGGCGGTGAGCTTCGGCCATGGAAAGAGCTGGACCGTCACCGCGCCCTCGATCTTCACGGCGCGGCCGGTGAGTTTCTTGCCATAGGCTTCGAGATCGGCGCGGTAACTGTTCCAGTCGACCACGAAGGGGGCCGACAGCAGGCCGGCGATGGCGATCACCAGCAGGATTCCGAAATAGAAGACGGGAGACTTCCACACTTTCATGCACGCTTCTGTTGGAATTGCATTGCGTCAATCAGATGGCGGCATTCTTGCCGGGGTTCATGATATTTTTAGGATCGAGTGCCCGCTTGATGTCGCGCATGAAGGCCAGCGCCGGTCCATGTTCCTTCTCCAGATAGGCAACCTTGCCGGAACCAATGCCATGTTCGCCAGTGCACGTGCCGCCCATGGCGATGGCCCGGTCGATGAGGCGGCTGTAGACGTCCGTCACTTTCTTCACCTCATGGCTGTCGGCACGGTCGCAGAACAGCACAACGTGGAAATTGCCGTCACCGACGTGGCCGACAATCGGACCATAGAGTCCGTTGGCGGCGAGATCGTCCTGGGTTTCCGTCACGCATTCGGCGAGCCTGGAAATCGGCACGCAGACATCGGTGGCGAAAGCATCCTTGCCCGGTACCAGCGATTTCGTCGCCCAGAAGGCATCATGGCGGGCTTGCCACAGCTTCTGGCGGTCCTCTTCTTTCACCGCCCAGCTATAGGGTCCACCGCCCAGGTCCCCGGCAATGGCCGCGAATGTCTCGGCCTGCTCTTTGGCTGAGGCCTCGGTGCCATGAAATTCGAGGAACAGAGTCGGTGTCACCTTGAGATCGAGTTTCGAGTACGCGTTGAAAGCCTTCACATGTTCGGCGTCGACGAGTTCGATGCGGGCCACCGGAATACCCATCTGGATCGCCGTGATGGTGGCGTTGCAACAGGCCTCCACGCTCGGAAACGGGCAGACGGCGGCGACAATCGATTCAGGGATTCCATAGAGTTTCAGCGCCACCTCGGTGATGACGCCCAGTGTGCCCTCAGAGCCCACCATCAACCGCGTGAGATCATAGCCAGCGGAAGACTTCTTGGCGCGCGAGCCAGTACGGATGATTTGACCATTGGCCATGACCGCAGTGACATTCAGGACATTGTCGCGCATTGTTCCATAGCGCACCGCATTGGTGCCCGATGCCCTGGTCGCCGCCATGCCCCCAAGGCTGGCGTCAGCGCCCGGATCGACGGGAAAGAACAGGCCCTGGTCACGCAGGTGAGTGTTCAACTGCTTTCGCGTGACGCCCGCCTCGACTCGGGCATCGAGATCCGCCGCGTTGACCTCGAGGACGCGGTTCATCGCCGAGAGATCAATCGAGATTCCGCCAAAGGGTGCCGTGAAATGGCCCTCGAGCGAGGTGCCGGTACCATAGGGTATGATGGGTGTATTGTACTTGCCGCAGATCGTCACGATCTGCTGCACTTCGTCGGTCGATTGCACGAAGGCCACGGCATCGGGCGGAGCACCGGGGTTCCAGGTCTGGTCCTTGCCATGCTGCTCGCGCACCGCCTGGGCGGTTGACAGGCGATCCCCCAGTACCTCGCGGATTTCCGCAATGGCTTGCGTTGTACTGTTGCGGTGAGTGGGAGTATCCATGCAACGGATTCTAGCAGAAACCGGAGAATTTGCGATGGCCTATCCCGCTCCCTTTGTGGGCCGCATCCAGCAGGTCGAGGACCAGTGGACAGACTACAATGGCCACTTCAACATGGCCTATTACAACGTGCTGTTCGACCGCGGCGGCGACGAGGCCTTCGCCGCCATGGGGCTGGGGCCGGACTATGTGAAGGAGCGCAATGCCTCGTTCTTCACGCTCGAAAGCCACAACACCTATGTGCGCGAGTTGCATGCCGGTGATTCGGTGCGGATCGACACCCAACTGCTCGATTGCGACGCCAAGCGCGTGCATTACGTGCAGCAGATGTATCACGCCGCCGAAGGCTGGCTCTCCTGCGTCACCGAGCTGATCGTCATGCATGTCGATATGGGATTGAAGAAATCCACGCCCTTCCCGCCCGACGTCATGGAAAAGATCGCCGCCATGCACCAGGCCCACAAGGCCCTGCCCGTGCCGCCGCAGGTGGGGCACAAGATCGGCATCCCCAGAAAGGGTTGATGCTCACAATCGTCACCTTCATGCAACATTCCGGGCGCATTCCAAATCCATAAGTGATTTGAGGACGGACCAACGATGGAGGCGAAGTGATGAACCAGGGTATCAACTTGTTCGCGGAAGCGCTTGTTTTCGTTCACGGAAAGTGCGCCGAATCAGAAGCGGCCCGGCATGCGGCGCTGTGCGAGAAATCCGGCGACACCGAAACCGCCGAAACCTGGCGCAAACTGCAGCGCGCCGTGCGCGACCTGCGCGATAACAGCCCCTGCCTGAACCGCAAGGCCGCCTGACCAGGACAACGAGTCCAGGTTAATGGGCATTGAGGCCGAGGGCTGATAGAAGGTAGCCGGTATCCCGTGTTGCGAGTTTTCGTTTTCCTTTGATGGAAGTTTTGCCGGGCATGGCCGCGCCTGAGCCGTGATTGATCGTCCTTGAACTCGACATCGAGCACTCAATGCAGGCCATTTTCGATTGCCCAATGGGCGCGCGCCGCTTGGGCGAAGGTTTTCGCCGTCAATATTCGCGAAGAGATGTAGTTGACGGCCGCAACGGTAACGACACGCTGAACACCCGTGGCGGCAATGACACGCTGATCCGCGGCATTGGCGAGGATGTGTTGGTGGGCGGTAGTGGTGCCGACGTCCATGACGTCAACGCCGTCGCCGAATGATCGGCGGGCTCGTCACTCACCGACATCATCATCGGCTTTGCCGCGAACGACACGATCGATATCTCTAACATCGTGACGGGCAAGGCCAACCTCGCCGCACCCTTCACCTTCCAAGCCACGGCACTCACAGGTGCCGGTCAGGTGACTTTCACCCAGACAGCCAGCCACGCCATCATCAGCGGCTCGACCGATGGCGATGCCGCCGCCGAATTCATTATCCTGGTGCGTGGGGTGCTGACCCTCACCGCCAGCGACTTCATCTTGTGACGGGACCGGATGTCAGTCAGTCTTGCCGAAGACGCAGACCTCAGCTTTGCCCTTGAAGGTCGGGATCGAGCGGTACAGCATATCCACGCGCTGAATGACCCGTGTTTCGCCCGGCAGATCGAGTGGGCGGCTCTCGGAACCGGCTTCCACAACTTGCCGAACCTGTATGTCAAGGTGCGTGCCGCTGCCAAACACCACGCGCACGTCGTAGAATTCAATTGGAGCCTGCTTTACCCGCAATTTGATCCGCTTGTAGCGCCCTTCGGACTGACCGACCGCAATCGCATCGCGGTCAACGGCAAAGCCGACATCCCGGCAGCCAAGCCTTTCCCAGTCATCGGCGGCCAACGCAGCTTGTGGCAAGACAGTCAACCCAAGGGCCAGGCCCAGAGTGGTCAATTTCAACGATGATGTCATGTATGTTCTCCCTCGCTGCCGTCTGACTACAGTGTCAAATTGAGTCTCACAACGTCGGCTTGGGCAATGCGGGCGGCATCGGGTTGCAATTATCGCAACAACGCCGCCCCGCCAGCGCAAGCCGACGGGACGGCGGCCGGAACTCCGCTAGCGTTCGATGAGAACCGTCGTGTCATCAAGCCGTGCGCTGGTATGGACGCCGTTCACCTGACCAAGTACGCGAACGTTGTGTGGACCAGCGCCCAGGAGGCGCGAAACGGTGACTGATTGGCGAGCCCAGCCACCCGACACACCGATGCCTCGCCCACTGCAGAAGGCGGCATCAGGACCGGTCGGTACCACCACGACGTTGTCGATCAGCACCGTGACATGCAGCCAGCTTGTTGATGCCGCAATCAGTTGGCATTCTGCGGTGTAGGTTACCGATACGGTGCCGGCCAGCGGATTGACAAATGGCAGGACCAGGGCACCTGCTGGCGATAGGCGGATGTTTTGTGCCGCATTTCCCACCCAGGATTGCGGGATGGTCGTGAAATTAGCGGTCAGATTGTCGGCCCTGACCGGCAGGCTTGCAGCGGCGACGCCCAGTGTAGCGGCGGCCAATATTCCAAAGATCTTTCGAGACATGGCGAGGTTCCTTTGCATTCTGTTGACGAAAACAAATGCACGGCGTGGGAATCATACTCCCGGCCGGGATCAAATGGCCCCCTCCGGCCAGGTGTGATCCCAAGTTTCATTATACGCCTTTTCAGCCGCAAATCAATGCAGGCCGCCCATTGGTAGTGTATCAGTTTGAAATCTTCCAATTCTTGCCGTAAAAGGAGAGGTTCGCGTTTTAGGCGACTCAGTCTAGATTGTTTCCATCGAATGGGGGCAATGCAATGGCACTGCGTTTTGAAAACCTTGATGACAGAACTCGCGCGTTAATGCTCGAAGAGATCGCCATGGACGTTGCCGCTGGCACCATTTACATTAGCAATTACCTAGCAGAAGCAGGTGCAACAAACTGGCCTGGGTATTTGAGGCTAGCCGCCGAAAGTGGAACCGATAGTACTTTAGAAAATACCCTGCGAAACAATCACAGCTTCAAACAGCAGGTCGAACGGAAAAAGCCAAAAGGTGGCTATTCAATAGTTGCGGTGCCAGTCACTGCCGCCCAGACTTTGGCTGAGTCACAGTTCAATATGTATTATATGCGCGCCCTTGCCCGGCGGGCAATTGAAGATGGCCAGAATCTTACCGTGTATCGAGCAAAAGCAGTCGAGAACCCGAGGGCCGAGTCAGAACGGATGATAGGCACACGGTTAAACCCATCCGAAGTGCTTACCGTACTGAGAGCAACTCGTGGTGTTGAGCCATCGATTAACATACCGATGCCTAATTCTGGTCTCACGGCTAGATTGACATAATCTGTAGTTTGCTCTGATTGTCCATCGCGTAAGCGAGACCGAATTCGTCTTTTTCCATGATGAATACAGTAATTTCGCCAGTTAAGCCTAACTGATGCTTGTGTGAAATCGTGGTCAAATCAGCAAGAAATGACTTCACGCCGCAGCCTGAGTCTTCGAGGGCTTTTGAAGAAGGTTCCACAATCACACCCTAATATGACACGTGGTAATCAGTTACCACAAACTGTGAGGTATCACAATACCTCATTCTTCGCGCTTCTTGTAAACCTTCGGGCGGCCCGGCTTCGGCGCGATCTCATCCATTGCTGAAATCATTTCCTCGAAGCTCCAAAGGCGATCCGTCAAACCCGCTGCCATCGCCGGAGTAACGCGCAAGGTCTTGTGGATGCGAACCCAGTTGTACCAGACCGCCCAGATCGCGACCATGTGAACATGGCTATCGAACTTCTTTGAGAAGGCATTCGTCAACCGGGTAAAGCGGCGGTTGTGCATCCGCATGGTGAGGTTGGAACGCTCAACGTAGGACGTGCTGACGTGCTTCGGATCGGGATCGCCCTCGATCCGATGCTTCTGCGTGCCGATGCACTCAGCCGGGCTGTACTTGCCCTTGGAAGCTTCGGGAGAGGCGCCATAGACCTTGTGGAGCACCGCATAGTCAACGTCGCCACCGAAGGCGCCTTCAACGGCCTGTAGATAGGCTTTGTGGCCATCCGTCGTGAGTTGAACGCGGTTCTCAATCCGCGACCGCAGATCATCCATGAATGCAATGGCGTATTCGCCATCCCGGCCACCGACCAGCCAAGAGACAATCAGCTTTGTGTCGGCTTCGATCCCGGTCCACGTCCAGGTATCGCCCGCGCCTTCAACCGGAGCTTTCATCGCAGCAACGTTCTTCTGTTTGGCTGCGGTGAAGCTCCAAATTTCGTCGCACTGCACCCGCTTCGCCTTCACGCCGCGCACCTTGTCGTCATGGAAGGCAGCGCAGAACTTGCCCGCGTCAATCAAGAGCTTGGCGACCGTGTTGATGGACACATCCGCCAGCCGCGAAACCGACCGCATGGACGATCCCTCGCAGAGCATGTTGAGCATTTGGGCGCGAACTTTGGGGGGCAGCTTGTTCATATCTATAATATATGAACTTTTATGCATACCGTCAAGGATAACATTCAAATCAATAGGCCATTTACCTTGCTGCCGCTTTGGGTGACAATATCCATTGCGGACTAAAGGGAATTGACTTATATGTCAATCGAAGACGAGCTAGAGAAACTCGTTCACCGAGGAAAACTCATTGAGCGACCATCGTCATTTCTTTGGGAGCCCGGACGAAGTATGTATCTGCCGCCAGACATTGTTGCTATGGCCAGACGTCCTTTCGCGGACACCATGGATGGGATGCGGCTTGCTGAACTAGCACAGTTTCTAGATGCATTCAGTGAGGTAAATGCAATTACTGTTTGGCAAGACCCGACGAACAAACCGAGAGATGTTATGCTGGCCCGCGTAGCACCTAAAGAGGACGATTTCTGGAGTATGAGAATAACGGACCCAGAGAACAGCCCTGGAATTCGTCTTTTAGGAGCCTTTTGCGCGAAAGATTCATTCGTTGGACTGAAGTGCGAATTTCGCGAGAGTATGAACTTTGATGACGACGTCAAGGACGTTAGGATAACTTGGCAGAATTACTTCGGGTCCGTCCGTCCATTTTCAGGGAGTACACTGGATGACTATCTCACCAATTACCTCGAACAATAGCGAGAACAATACACTGCGGCCCTTTTCGCAAGGCGAAATGGCTTACGCTTGTGCGAGAAACCAGCACCAGGCGCACAATCTTCTGGTTCGCGTCATCAAAGAGTCCAGTCGATCACAAAAGGAACTTGCGCAGATGGCCTCAATTGATGAGGCAACCCTATCTCGTTTAGTGAGACGGCCAAAAAACGTAGAAATCGACACTCTGAGCAAACTAATCTATTGCGCGACCGGAGCAACGCTTACTATGACG
>JANLTS010000215.1:0-3922 GCA_031363045.1 Hyphomicrobiales bacterium | reverse complement strand
CCACGGCAGCAGTTGCCCAGCGGGAGTTGTGAAGCTCACTTCCAAGAAGTCGCTCATTGCAACTGTCTCATTAGCGTTCTGGAAACCACACAATCCATTCGCGAAACACATTTAACGTGGAGTTTAGTCCTCGAACCCCTTAGTCGTCGAACCAAATTACAGGGGTGTGTGACGTGCTCGGTAGTGCTCATCGGAGGATCATACTCTTTCTCTTGATTGCATTGCCTGTTGCAGTTTCGGCATTTGGCATGTTCTGGAGCTCATTCAGAATGCTCGAAGGAATATCGCACAGCGTCAATGAACAGGAAGCCACGCGAACTTGGCAGGCGGTTCGATCGGCCTTTGTGGCCGCCGAAGAGCGGTTGGCCGGAACCGTAACGGACAATGCCCACTGGGACGATGCTGCGAGCCAGACCTACGGTCCAATAGACGACAAGTGGATGTACGATACTTGGGGAAATGCCACGACGGATGTCAACTATGATACGATGTTCATCGTCGATGCACTGGGAAATCGCATCACCGCCTATCGCAATGATGAGATGTTCAATGAATCGGCCGAAGGTTACTTTGGCAAGGCGCTACAGCAGGCTCTCAGCACCTTGCCAGAAGACAACGCGACATTCGAAGTTGTGAGTACACTGGTGAACACGCCGAACGGGCTTGCGATTATGGCGGCGGCACCGATCCTGCCCACCAGCGAGGATGCCAGGATTCCAATTGAACATCCACACGTTCTGATTCTCGCAAAGTCCCTGACCCAAGACGTCTTGACAAAAATGAGTGAACAATACGTCGTTGACGGGCTTGGGATTGTGCCGTTGGGCAGACCAACCGAGAGCACCAAAGTTCTTCACGACCATTGGGGCAATCCTGTTGCGATGGCGTCCTGGAAAGCCCGTCACCCTGGCGACGCGGCGCGCCAATCTTATTACTTCAGCGTTCTGGCCTCGATCCTGGCACTTGTAGGGGTGATGATTCCGATTTCCATGGTGCTTGTCCGCACGATGAACAGAATGGATGAAAACGAGAAGCGGGCACAACTTGCGGCGCGGCGCGATTGTCTGTCGGGGCTGCCGAATCGGGTTTGTCTCCTGGAAGAACTGGCCAAGGCTCTGGAAGTCGCAATGCCGTCGGAGTTGGCACTGATCTTCATAGATCTTGATGGCTTCAAGGCTGTCAATGATGCCTACGGTCATGAGACCGGGGACAAGCTGATAAAGGCGGTGGCCGCTGGACTTTCCAGCCTGGTGAAGGATCAGGGCGTTTTGGCGCGTTTGGGTGGGGACGAATTTGCAGTGCTGGTCAGCGGAACGGAAGCCGGAATGCGAGCCGAGGCAATCGCCGGAGGTGTTCTGGCTTTCGTGAGAGAGCCGTTTGACATCGATGGCCGCGTTGCAAGCATCGGTGCCAGTGTTGGTATTGCGGAACTCTGCGATGAATCGCTTGAACCTGCGGAGTTCATGCGCCGCGCCGATATCGCAATGTATGATGCAAAGGATGGCGGACGAAATCGCTGGCGACGTTTTGATGGGACGCTCGATCTCAAGCGCGGCGAGGACGTGTCCATCGCCAACGAGCTCAGGGCCTTCATCGCTCGCGGAGATTTCGATGTGGCCTATCAACCGATGGTCGAGTCCGGAACGCGAGAAATCTTTGGCGTCGAAGCACTCGCGCGTTGGCCCAGGTCCTCACACCGAAGTTTCACACCCGATCGATTCATCCCGATTGCCGAAGAACACGGTCTGATCGATGGGCTGAGTGCCATGATTTTGCGGATTGCCTGCTGCGATATTGCGCAGTGGCAGGATCTACGCCTCGCCGTCAACATATCACCGGTTCAGATCAACAACCCGAGTCTTGTCTCTGACATCAAGCGGATCGCGGCTGAAAGCGGCCTCCCACTGAACCGGCTTGAGGTCGAGTTCACCGAGTCGGTTTTGATCAGAAATCCTAAACGCGCCAAGCGAGCCATCGATGAACTCCAGCGCTCAGGCGTGACTGTGGCGCTTGATGACTTTGGCACAGGCTACGCCAGTGTCGGCTACTTGCGGGAATATGCCTTCGACAAGATCAAGCTCGACCGCTCGCTGACCCAGGGCGTCGCGAAGGACCCCGCCACTCAGCAGGTGGTTCAGGGGACAATCCTCATCGCCAGGGGGCTTTCCGCTGATATTATAGCTGAGGGGGTCGAAACGGAGGAAGAGGCACAACTCATGAGGCTTGCAGGCTGTCACCAGCTACAAGGTTACTATTTTGGCAAGCCCGGAGCAGCGGAGACCATCGGGAAGCTCGTGGACCAGAAGGATATCAGTCTGTTTCGGATACCGGCCTGATGGATGACAGTGAGCGTCCGGTCAGTGCGCTCTGGCGCGGCACAGGGGGCGAACGCCGCCAAAGCCGCCCTTCGTCAACGGACTGTTAGAGGAGATTGGGGCGGGGGCTTTGTTGGAGCCGCAGCACGCACATTTTCATGACGACTGCAGCCAATCTACCCAGCACATCCTCCTCGGTAGATATGTGCGGGAACATGGAGCGGGTTGGCTCGCGCTTCTGACGAGTCCCTCCAGGGCTTTAGCTCCGTCATTTCCCACCAGGCTCTGGGCCTGCGCGTAAATCTGGCCCTGCGCGGCCTCAGCGCCGAAGAAAAAGCCCGCTATGGCCATTGTTATGATGAGCAACGGAGCGATCGAAAAGATAGTATAGAAGGCAAGCGCCGCACCCATGCTCGCAGCACCGTCAGTATTCCAAGCCAATCCAGCATCTTTCACCAATACCGCGATCTCCATTGGACCCAGGTCCTGCACTTTCAATGCACGGGGAATTGACAGATTCCTTTTCCTTCTAGATTTTTGAGCCATCCCAGATGCAACCCAATAGTAAGGCGTACCGGCAGCTGTTTTCCAATGATAATTCTGGTGTCATCTGTCCGACGCAATGATCGACTGCAGGGTTCACCGGCTGTTCTGCCACTTCTCCGGCGCTGAACGACTCAATGTGTTGTTGTCAATACAGGCTGGTCAGGCCTTCGACAAAAGTGACCGTGACGCCTGGCTTCACAAGCTTGGCCAACTCGGCTGCATCCCAGTTGGTGAGCCTGATACATCCGTGAGAAGATGTCTTGGAAATCTGCGCAGGCTCGGGTGTTCCGTGAATGCCATAGGTTGGTTCTGTCAGATCGATCCAGGTTGAACCGACTGGGCCATTTGGACCAGCTGGAATGGTCAGCTTTTCGGTGTTGTCAGCCTGTTGAAAATTGACATCAGGGTTGTACGCGTAAGTCGGGAATTCTGCGATGGCCCTGACCTCATGTGTTCCCTCAGGCGATGGCGTTGCCTCGCTCCCAATTGTTGCAGGATAGATGATGTAGGGCTTGCCGCCATTGCCATAGACGACCAACCGCCGGTTGGCCTTATCTGCAACAATGCGTGTGACCTCAATTGCCGGCGGCGCACCCGGATCCGCTACGAGAACCGACTCCCCGGCAGTAAACGTTGCGCCAGGATTGAGAGCGGCAAGAAAGTCCTTGTCCATGTGAAACTTTTCAGCAACCGCCTCCGCCCCAGTTGTATAGCCAAGCCATTCCATTTTCGACTTTTCCACATAATCGTCCGGGATGGATTGCACAAGCTTTTCGACGTCTGTGGGTTCTATTGTGTATACCTTGGTCACTGGCTTTTGCGACTGCAGTTGCTCCCACAGTGCAGCAGTCATCACCCCTGTTGCAGGAAGCCCATGCATCTCTTCATAACCTTGAACGGCTTTCGTAACGTTGTCGCCAGCGACGCCGTCGATTACACCTGGATTTGCGCCAGCACGGTCGAGCAGGATTTGTAATTTCGTCATGACCGCGCTCTGTCCCTCAGGCAGATGACCGTCAAACGTAGCATCATTAATCTGTTGGGACGTCAGTGGTTCTTGG
>JANLTS010000198.1:0-3720 GCA_031363045.1 Hyphomicrobiales bacterium | reverse complement strand
CCTGATGTTCCGTCGGTCCTGGTCGAGCTCGGATATCTCTCCAGCAAGCACGATGAAGCCCAGCTGACGTCATCCGAATGGCGCGATGATGTCGCTGGCGCCATGGCCAAGGCCGTCGAGAAATACTTTGCCCAGCAGGTCGCTGCGACTGCTCCCTGATGCCAGGGCTGACCACCATTCTGGCGGGCCGCCACCCAACAGCCACAATCACCTCCTAGCGAATTTGCTATAGCCCGGCCCGGGCCTATGTTATCGGGCCGGAAACACTAGGCAGGCGCACATCATATAATGCTTCGTTTTCTGGGCTGGCTCTTCACTGTCGGTTGCATGGTGTTCCTCGCCATCGCGGCGGGGGTTTTCTACGTCATATCCGATGCCTCGAAGGACTTGCCGGACTACAAGAAGCTCGCCACCTACGAGCCGCCGGTCATGACCCGCATCCATGCCGTCGATGGCTCGCTGCTGGCCGAGTACGCCGAGGAACGCCGCCTCTTCGTGCCGATCGGGCAAATGCCCAAGCTGATGATCGAGGCGTTTATCTCGGCCGAAGACAAAACCTTCTTCACCCATGGCGGTCTGGATTGGCAGGGCATCGCGTCCGCCGCCTTGCGCTATGTGCAGGTGAAGATCAGCGGCAAGGGCCAGATCGTTGGTGCATCGACCATCACCCAGCAGGTCGCCAAGAACTTCCTTCTCACCAATGAGCGTTCGCTCGAACGCAAGCTGAAGGAGGCGCTGCTCGTCCAGCGCATCGAGCAGACCTTCACCAAGGACCAGATCATCGAGCTTTATCTCAACGAGATATTTCTCGGGCTGAACTCCTACGGTGTCGCCGCCGCCTCGCTGAACTACTTCGGCAAATCGCTTGACCAGCTCGACCTCGAAGAGCTGGCCTATCTCGCGGCGCTGCCGAAAGGTCCCAATAATTATCATCCGTTCCGCCAGAAGGAACGTGCCATCGAGCGCCGTAACTGGGTGCTGGGCCAGATGTTCGAGAATGGCTACATCTCCGACGTGGCGATGCGGGAGGCGCAGGGCAAGCCGCTCGAAGTCAATCCACGGCCGTTTGGCGCCCAGCTGTTCGCGGCGGAAAGTTTCGCCGAGGAAGTGCGCCGCGAGCTCGTCACCATGTACGGCAAGGAAAAGCTGGAGCGCGGTGGCCTTTCGGTGCGCACCACGCTCGACCCCAAATTGCAGCTCTACGCCCGCCAGGCTTTGGCCCGCGGTCTCATTGCCTTTGACCGCAAACGCGGGTTCCGTGGTGCCGTGGCAAAGATCGACCTTGCCAGCGGCGAGTGGGGCGCCTTGTTGAAGGATCAGAAAGTTCCGCCAGACGTGGCCCCGTGGCGCATTGCCGTTGTGCTGGGCGTCACCGAAACCGAAGCGGCAATCGGACTCCAGCCACGCCTGCTGCCGGATGGCAAGCAGGCGGAAGAGCGCGAAACGGCGGCAATTCCGCTGGAATTGCTGAAATGGGCCCGAACTTACGATGACGGATCGAAGCTGGGCCCGGTGGTGAAACTGCCATCCGATGTGCTGGCCGCCGGCGATGTAGTCTTTGCCGCCCCAAGCAAGGATCCAACACAGTGGCATCTGGTGCAGATGCCGGATGTCGAAGGTGCTCTCGTCGCCATGGACCCACACACCGGCCGCGTGCTGTCGCTTGTCGGTGGTTTTTCCTATGGCAAGAGCCAGTTCAACCGCGCCGTCCAGGCACTGCGCCAGCCCGGGTCTTCCTTCAAGCCCATCGTCTACGCCGCCGCGCTCGACAATGGCTATTCGCCAGCCTCCGTGGTGCTTGATGCGCCAGTCGAGTTCAAGATGCCGGATGGCAAGATGTGGCGGCCCAAGAACTATCAGAAGAAATTCTACGGCCCCTCGACGCTCCGCCGCGGCATCGAGCAATCGCGCAACGTGATGACCGTCCGCCTTGCCGATGAACTCGGCATGACCAAGATTGCCGATCTGGCGCAGCGCTTGGGCATCTATGAGAAGTTGCCGCATCAGCTGGCCATGGCATTGGGTGCCGGTGAAACCACGCTGATGAAAATGGTCAATGCCTATGCCATCATCGACAACGGCGGCAAGAAGGTCGAGGCAACGCTCATCGACCGCATCCAGGACCGTTACGGCCGCACCATCTACCGTCACGATGGCCGCGACTGTTCGGCCTGCACGCAGCCCGCATGGAGTGCCGGCCTGCCCGAGCCTGAGTTGCTCGACGTCCGCGAACAGGTGATGAGCCCCTATACCGCCTACCAGATCACCTCGATGATGGAAGGCGTTGTCGAACGCGGCACTGGCAAAAAGATGAAGATCGTCGGCAAGCCCATTGCCGGCAAGACCGGCACTTCGAACGAAGAACGCGATGCCTGGTTTGTTGGTTACACGCCGGACCTCGTGGTCGGCGTCTATGTCGGCTACGACAACCCGAAGCCGATGGGCAAGGGCCGCACAGGTGGCGAGCTCGCTGCCCCCATCGTCGCCGATTTCATGCAGCTGGCGTTGCGCGACAAGCCGGCGACACCCTTCCGCGTGCCACGCGCCATCGAACTGATGCCGATCGACGCCAAGAGCGGAAAGCGCGCCATCTTCGGCAAGGAAGGCGTCATTCTCGAAGCCTTCAAGCCCGGTGACGAGCCGCCTGATTCGACCAAGATCATCGGTGAAGGCACGGTCACGGCTGAGGCCACGCAACAGCCAGCTGAAGGCCTAGTGCTGGTCCCCGCTCAGCAGTCGCAGCAAACAGCACCCGAACCGCAGCAGCCAGCCAGCGATGGCGGGTTGACGGCGGGCGGTGGCGGGCTCTATTGAGCCCGCAACAGATTTTTGAGCAGGGAACATGCGCGCTGAAGTGGTAACGCTGGTCGAAGACATGAAGCAGTCCATCGGACTGCTGAGGAGGCATCTTTGACTGGGACAATGCGCTGCGCCGTCTCGCCGAACTGAACGCCAAGTCCGAAGACCCCTCGATCTGGAACGATCCGCAGAAGGCGCAGGAGATCATGCGCAAGCGCCAGGATCTCGATTCCCGCATCAAGATGGTGCAGGAACTTGAGCAGACGATCGCTGATAACACTGAGCTCATCGAGATGGGCGAGACCGAAGGCGACCAAGGCATCGTCACCGAAGCCGAGAAGGCGCTCTTCGCCATGAAGCCCAAGGTCGCCGAGTATGAAATCGAGACGCTGCTCTCGGGCGAGGCTGACGGCAACGACGCCTATGTGCAGATCAACGCTGGTGCGGGCGGCACCGAAAGCCAGGACTGGGCCTCGATGCTGATGCGCATGTATATGCGCTACGCCAACAAATATGGCTACAAGGCCGAAGTCCTCGACGAGCATCCGGGCGAAGAGGCGGGCATCAAGTCCTGCACGCTGCAGATCAAGGGCCACAATGCCTATGGCAAGCTCAAGACCGAATCCGGCGTGCACCGCCTGGTGCGCATCTCGCCCTATGATTCGAACGCCCGGCGGCACACGTCATTCGCGTCTGCCTGGGTCTATCCGGTGGTTGACGACAACATCAACATCGAAGTGGTGGAGAGCGATCTCAAGATCGACACCTATCGCGCCTCGGGTGCCGGCGGCCAGCACATCAACACGACGGATTCCGCGGTGCGCATCACCCATCTTCCGACGGGAATCGCTGTGGCATCCCAGAGTGAACGTTCACAGCTGCAAAACAGAGCTGTGGCTATGAAAATTCTCAAAGGCCGTT
>JANLTS010000166.1:0-6879 GCA_031363045.1 Hyphomicrobiales bacterium | reverse complement strand
GACGGCGAATGCACCAGCGGCAACGAGATTACGGAAAGAACGCATGTCAAACTCCCTATTGTCATCATTGACAGTTGAGGCTACGGGCCGGGTTTTTGATCGGTTCAGCATCTGCATTCACAATAAGTTTTTCATCATTTGGTGATCCATCTCAGGTCTGACATATTTGAGTCGGGGCTTCCCCCGGACACGAACGGCAAAGGCAAATCGGCACCCATGAGCAACGATACCTCCGAGACCAAGAGCCAGTTTGCCCTGTTGAAATCGCGCAGCTTCCTGCCGCTGTTCGTGACGCAAGCCATAGGCGCCTTCAACGACAATGGCCTGCGAAACGGCATCGCCATCCTGATCACCTTTGATCTGGCAGTGAAACAGGGCTGGGATGCCGGCCTCTTCGTGCAGGCGGGGTTGGCGCTGTTCATGTTGCCGTATTTCCTGTTCTCGGCAATCGCCGGGCAATTGGCCGACAAGCACGACAAGGCAACTCTTGCCCGTTGGATCAAGTTGTTCGATCTCGCCGCCATGGTGTTCGGCGCTGCCAGCCTGTGGCTGCAAAATCCCTTCATGCACTTAGCCGTGCTGTTCTTCGCTGGCACGACGGCGGCCTTCTTTGGCCCGATCAAATATGGCGTGCTTCCGCAATACCTGAAGCGCGACGAGCTGATCGCCGGCAATGCGTTGATCGAACTTGGGACATTTGTGACGATCCTGCTCGGCACCATGTTCGGCGGCTTCCTGGTGTTGCAGGACTGGGGCCGCCCGGTGTTGGCCGTGTCCATCGTGGCGTTGGCGGTCGTGGCGCTCATCGCCGCATTCCTCATGCCGTCGGCACCCGGCGACAAGTCCATCGTCTTCGACTGGAACGTGCCGCGCCAGACGATGAAACTCTTGTCCTATGCCCGCGAGCGTGATGACGTCTTCTGGTCGGTCATCGGTGCGTCCTGGTTCTGGTTTCTGGGTGCCGCCATCCTGGCGCAGTTCCCGGTCTTCACCCGCGACGTGCTACTGGCCAATGATACTGTCGCCAACATCTTCATCGCGACGTTCACCATTGGCATTGGCGTTGGTTCGATGTTGACCAACGTGCTGCTGAAGGGCGATGTCTCGCCGCGCTATGTGCCCATTGCCGCGATCATGATGACGGTGTTCCTGCTCGATCTGTATTTCGGCGCCACCGCCGTGACCAATGTTCTGACCGGCACCAGTCTCAATCCGCCGTCGACCTTCTTTGCACATTGGTCGGGCTGGCGCGTCGGCGTCGATCTGTTCTTCATCGCCTTCTTTGGCGGCATCTATGCCGTGCCGCTGAACGCCATCATGCAGCAGCGCTCCAATCCGGCGCGGCGCTCGCGGGTCATTGCCGCCAACAATGTCATCAACGCCATTTTCATGATCGCCTCGGCGCTCGCCGCCGCCACACTGTTGAAAATAATGTCGCCGCAGGGTTTCTTCCTGCTGCTGGCCATTTGCAACGCCGGTGCGGCGATCTGGATCTGCCGTCTGCTGCCACAGGAATTCGTGGCCTCGGTGGCCCGCCAGATATTCCGCTTGGCTTACCGCGTCGAAGTGAAAGGCGTCGAGAACTTCCGCGCCGCCGGGCGCAAAGCTGTGATCATCGCCAATCACACCTCGCTGCTCGATGGCCCGTTACTGTCGGCCTTCCTGCCGGATCGCGCCAGTTTCGCCATCAACACTCATGTCGCCAAGTCCTGGTGGGCGCGGTTAAGCTTTCCGCTCTTCAACATGATCCCGATTGATCCCACCAACCCCATGGCCCTGCGCGTGCTGGTGGAAGAGTTGAAGAAGGGCCGCAAGGTGGTGATTTTCCCGGAAGGCCGCTTGACCGTCACCGGCGCCTTGATGAAAGTCTACGAAGGTCCCGGCGCCATCGCCCAGATGGGCAAAGCCCGCGTACTGCCCGTCCGCATCGACGGCGCGCAATACACGCCGTTCTCGCGCATGCGCGGCAAGCTCAGGCTCAAGTGGTTTCCCAAAATCACCCTGACGTTCTTGCCACCGGTGAAATTCGATCCGCCAGACGGCCTGCGCGGATCAGCCTTACGCGAGCATCAGGCCGACAAGCTCTACGATGTGATGACCGACATGGTCTTCCGCACCTCGAACTCCGGCCGCACACTGTTCCAGGCCTTGCTCGATGCCCGCGCCACGCATGGCGGCAAGCATCTGGTGATCGAGGACATCCAGCGCAACCCGGCAAGCTATGATCGCCTGGTGATGGGGAGTTTCATTCTCGGCCGCAAGATCGCGGGTTTGACGCCGGGCGAAAAGAACATTGCCGTGCTGATGCCCAATGCCATCGGCTGCCTGCTCGCCATCTTCGGCCTTCATGCCACTGGCCGCGTTCCCGCCATGCTGAATTTCTCGACCGGCGCCGTCAACATGGCGGCAGCCTGCACGGCAGCGCAAGCCTCCACCATCGTCACCTCGCGCCGCTTCATCGAGGCGGGCAACATGGAAGACGACATCAAGGTTCTGAGCGAAGGCCGCAAGATCATCTATCTTGAAGACCTGCGCGAAAGCCTCACCCTTAACGACAAGCTCTATGGCTTGTGGACGAAATTCTTTCCCCAAACGGCGCTACGCTCAGCCGGCGCCTCGCGCGACCCAGACCTGCCCGCCATCATTCTGTTCACTTCTGGTTCCGAAGGCGTGCCGAAAGGTGTCGTGCTATCGCATCGCAATCTTCACTCCAACCGCAACCAGGCCGCTGCCCGCATCGCTTTTACAGCGCAGGACATTGTCTTCAACGCGTTGCCGATCTTTCATGCCTTCGGGCTGCTGGCTGGCGCGTTGTTGCCGGTGTTCAGCGGCATCCGCAGCTTTCAATATCCTTCGCCGCTGCATTACAAGGTGGTGCCGGAGCTTTGCTACGACACCAATGCCACGGTGCTGTTCGGCACGGACACGTTCCTCATGGGCTACGCCAAGAATGCCCACCCCTATGATTTCTTCAACATGCGGCTTGTTGTGGCCGGGGCCGAGCGCGTCAAGCCCGAGACGCGCGACATCTGGGTGGAAAAATTCGGCTTGCGTATTCTCGAGGGTTATGGCGCGACCGAATGTTCGCCAGCCGTCGCCTTCAATACGCCCATGCACAACAAGACCGGCACGGTGGGCCGCCTCTTCGATGGCATCGAGCACAAGCTGGAGCCGGTGCCCGGCATCGAAGTGGGAGGCCGCCTTTTCGTCAGAGGTCCCAATGTCATGCTGGGCTATCTCCGCGCCGATAATCCTGGTGTCATCGAGGCGCCGCCCGATGGCTGGTATGACACCGGCGACATCGTCAAGGTCGATGACATGGGTTACGTCACCATCTTGGGCCGCGCCAAGCGCTTCGCCAAGATCGCCGGTGAAATGATTTCGCTCGCCGCCGTGGAAGCAAAACTGCAACAGGCCTTCGCCGATGACCAGCATGCCGTCGTCGCCGTGCCCGATGCAAAGAAGGGCGAGCAGCTGGTGATGTTCACCACTGCCGCTGCACTCGACGCCAAAGCCGTGGGCGATGGCCTCAAATCGGTGGGCGCCACATCGCTGCAGCTGCCGCGCAATGTCATTGCCATGACGGAATTGCCGCTGCTGGGCTCCGGCAAGACCGACTACATGACCCTGAACCGCCTGGCGCGCGAGCAAGTGAAGCCGTGACCTTGAGCCTGCCGGAGCACGCGCGGCCGCTCCTCGACAGCGCCTCCGGCAAGGCCATGCAACTGGCCATGCGGCTTGTCATCAAGGCCGCCACCATCATGGGCGCAGAGTCCCTGCGGCCAATTTCCTTCACCCATCTCGATGCCTGTTTCTATACTGGTCAGGCGCATGTCGATTTCATCCGCTTCCTGCTGGAAAACGGCGCAAAACTCGCCGTCCCCACCTGGACCAACAACGGCGTCGTCAGCCTCGCCGACCCGTCTCTTCGTCCGTTCACGGAGGACCCGGAGACGGTGAGCGGAGCCGCCGAATTGATGCGCCTCTATGCGCAACTGGGCTGCGCCCCCACCTGGACCTGTGCGCCCTACCAACACCCCGGCGGTCCACAATTCGGCGATCACATCGCGGCTGGCGAATCCAACGCCGTCGCCTATTACAATTCGGTCACCGGTGCGCGCACCAACAAATATGGCGATTATCTCGATGTTGCCTGCGCGCTGACTGGCCTTGTTCCCGATGCCGGCCTGCATCGCGACGAGAACCGCAAGGCGCAGCTTCATGTTGATTGCACGCTACTCCCCGAAACCTGGCGCGCCACCGATATCTTTGCGCATCTCATCGGCCATCACGTTGGCCGCCTGTCAGGCCGCCGCATACCCGTCATCTCCGGTCTGCCGACTGACATGGGAAAAGACGCATTGAAGGCTATCAGTTCCGCCGTTGCCTCATCCGGCGGCGTCGAACTCTGGCACGGCGCCGGCGTCACGCCCGAAGCACCCGACCTCGCTTCTGTCTTCGGCGGCGCCGAAGTTCACCACGTCACTGTCGATGACCTCGGCCGCGCCCATCGCGATCTCTCAACGGCGCGCGACGGCCCGCTGGACGCGGTGGCACTCGGCACACCGCATTTCTCGTTAAGCGAATTCGCCGAGCTTGTCCGCCTTCTCGATGGCCGCAAGAGCAAATACGGCCTGCCCTTCCTCGTCTCCACCAGCCGCGTGGTACGCGCACTTGCCAACGAGAAGGGCTGGATTGCCACGCTGGAAAAATCCGGCATCGAAATTCCCGTCGATGTCTGCACCTATTACTCGCCGCGGGTGCGCGGCCTCAAGGGTCGGGTGATGACCAACGCCGCGAAGTGGGCCTATTACGCGCCGGGCATGCTCAATGTCGAAGTCGCCTTCGGTTCGCTAAGGGAATGCGTCGAAAGCGCCATCCGCGGCGAAGTCTGGCGCGATCCCCAACTCTGGACCTCGCGATGATCAGGGCCATGGTTCTCAACGCCGCCGCTGCCGAAGGCCCGGTCCTCGCCCTCGATGAACCGTTGAGCTTCTGGGGCGCCTTCGATCCCAAGACCGGCATCATCCTCGATGTCCATCATCCGCAACGCGGCGCCAATGTTGCGGGCACTATCCTGCTGATGGAGGAAACGCGGGGGTCGGGCTCGGCGCCCGGCGCCATTGCCGAAGCGATCCGGCTTGGCACCGCGCCCGCCGCTATCATCTTGGGGCTGGCCGACATCAACCTCGCCATCGGAGCTGATGTCGCATACACGCTCTATGGCCGCTCGTGTGCCGTGCTCTGCGTCACACCAGTCGAGCTTTCATCCCTCAAACGCATGGCAAGATTGCGCATCACCACTGATGGTGAAATCACCGGCGAAACCGTGTAACACCCCGGCCCATATCAAGGGGTCTTCCATGCGCTTTGCCAAAATCACTGATCGTCTCAACGGCCTCGGCTCGGAAAAATGGGCCGTCCACATTGACGGCAAACGCCGCGCTGCCCTGGGCGAGCAACTGATCTTCCTGTCGATCGGCGAACCCGATGCGCCGCCGCCTGCCGCCATCATGGCGGAAGCCAGCAAGCAGATGCAGGCCGGCCGCACGCGTTATGCCGAGGGCCGTGGCGAAGCCAATGCGAGACGCGCCTTGGCGCGCGTCTATACGCGCCAGACTGGCCGCGCCATCCACGAAAACCAGTTCATCTACCTGCCCGGCACCCAGACAGCACTTTATGCGGCGATGATGACGGTGATCGATATCGGCGATGAAGTGCTGATGGCCGATCCCTATTACGCCACCTATGAAGGCGTCATCGCCGCGGCAGGTGGCATCACCGTGCCGGTCAAGGTCGATCCCGATCACAGCTTTCACCTCAAAGCTGCTGATCTTGAAAAAGCGATCACCCCACGTTCGCGCGTGCTGCTGATGAACACACCGTCAAACCCGACGGGTGCGGTCTTCACGCGTTCGGAAATCGAAAAGATCGGCAAGCTCTGCGAGAAGCATGACCTGTGGATCATCTCGGACGAGGTCTATGCCACGCTCACCTATGGCAACACCGTCTTCGCCTCGCCCTTCGATGTTCCGGAACTTGAGAAACGCACCGTCGTCGTTTCGTCGATCTCGAAGTCGCACGCCATGCCGGGCTTTCGCTGCGGCTGGATCGCCGCCTCGGCGGAATTCTGCGACCGCTGCATTCCGGTGACCGAGACCATGCTCTTCGGCTCGCAGCCCTTCCTCGAGGATGCCATGGCCTTCGCCCTCGACAATCACTTCCCCGAAGTTGACGGAATGAAACGCGACTACGAAGCCCGCGCCCGCGCCCTCGTCGCAGCACTCAAAGGATCGAAGAAAGTTTCGGCCCGCATGCCGGAAGGCGGCATGTTCGTGATGGTCGATGTCAGGAAAACCGGCCTCTCAGGCGAAGCCTTCGCCTGGAAGCTGCTGCAGGAGGAGGGCGTGGTGACGATGCCCGGCGAAAGCTTCGGCGAGGGTGGCGCAGGCCACCTGCGCGTTGCGCTGACAGTTGATCAAGTGCAAATCACCGAAGCCTGCAAACGCATCGCAAGATTGGCGGAGCGGATTTGAAGATCGTCTTCTCCCCTCCTGAGGGGAGAAGAAAGGGGCCCAATGCGCGAGCATTGGGATAGATGAGGGATGACAGGAAGTTATGGGCGACGAGTCCAGTGGCCCCTCACCTCTCCCACCGCTTCGCGGCGGGCCTCTTTCCTCTCCCGCTTTGCGGGAGAGGACGCTACTTCACCTGATATCCGAACTCTTCCGCCTGCGTCGTGATCCACTCCCAGAAACTTTCCGCGAAACCACGTAACACCGAGAGGTCGAAGGCGTCTTCTCCCACCCGCGTCAGGTGCTCCCCGACGTGTGCCATCTTGGTGAGTGCTGTCTTACCGACGGCAAACTCATCCGTATG
>JANLTS010000591.1:0-1538 GCA_031363045.1 Hyphomicrobiales bacterium | reverse complement strand
CGGCGCCGGCAAGTCGACCCTTTACGACTACCTGATTGCGCCGCGTCATCCGTCACTTGTATTCGTCAATCCGGACATCCATGAGCGCGATGACCTGTCGCATATCGGGCAATCCGCTCAAGCGCTCCGAAGCCGGTGTGGCGTTGCATTCAGGGCCCTTGCCGCGCCGGGCGGCGAGCATACTCGCGGATTCGGCAACATGGACAGGGATTGATACAGCGGTCGCGCGCACGAATTGGCCCATAGCGATTGAACCCGGTGACGCGTGGCCACCTTCGGTATCGTCTTTTGCAGGTGTTCAACGGGACTTCGAAAGAGTCTTTAAGGTGTAATCTGCTTGCCTTGGTGAGTCGCTGTGCCGACCTCTTGCCAATTCCCTTGCGAACTCGGCGCCGACAATCAGAGGGGGGGCGATGAACAGGCGCGATACCGTGCTTTCCATGTTCGCGCTTGGCGCGGCACCATCGATTCTGCTGGCACAGAAACGCGCGGTGCGCATCGGCGCCCTCGGCCCGCGTAAAAACTCGGTCATATTGCCGCCGGTCCTCAAGCGACTGGCGCAATTGGGCTACGTCGAAGGCAGGAACATGGAGCTGATGTTCCGTTCCGCCGACGGTGTGCCGGAGCGCTTCCCGGCGCTTGCGCGGGAGTTGATCGAAGCGAAATGCGAACTCATATTCGCGCTCGGCGCCGAGGCTGCGGCACGTGCCCTGGTGGGCGCCAAGTCGCATATTCCGGTGGTATTGATCGCTGCCGACTACGACCCGATCAAGGCCGGGATCGTGTCCAACCTGCGGCGTCCCGGCGGCTTGGTCACCGGTTTGGTCTCGGCCACCCTCGAGCTTTCCGCCAAACGCCTGGAATTCCTACGCGAGATCCTGCCCAAGGCGAATCGCTATCTGGTGCTGGGTGACGCCTTCACGCGCGACCAACTCGAAGCCACGGTCGAGGCTGCGCGCTCTTTTCGCGTGGAAATTGTCAGCGAGAGCTTTGCTGCGCCTCCCTATGACTTGGAGGCCGCGTTCGCCAAAGGCCGTGCGGCCAAGGTCGACGCCTTGATCATACTTACGTCTCCGGGCATATTGAACCAAAGCGCCAGGATCTTCGAGCTGGCGATGCGGCACCGCTTGCCTGCGGCCAGCGGATCGTCAACTTATGGCGACCTGGGAGTACTGATGTATTACAGCCCGGATCTCATCAGACACTGGGCACGGGCCGGCGATATCGCGGCCAGCATTCTCGGCGGCAAGCCGCCGGGCGAAATTCCGCTCGAACAGCCGACGCATTTCGAGATGGCAATCAACCTCCAGACGGCAAAGGCGCTCGGCATCACGGTGCCGAGATCGGTATTGCTGCGTGCCGACCGCGTGATTGAATAGCAGGTTCATGAGCGACACCGGAGTATGCCGACGTGTTTCTACCTGGGATGTTCAGATGAACAAACGCGATACCGTGCTTGCAATGCTCGCGCTTGGCGCGGCACCATCGACCTTGCTGGCACAGAAGCGCACGGTGCGCATCGGCGCGCTCGGCCCGCG
>JANLTS010000111.1:0-6835 GCA_031363045.1 Hyphomicrobiales bacterium | reverse complement strand
GCCCCGGATGCGTTGGCCAACACCCAGCCAATCCAGCACCGCCAAGCCCGCAGGCTGCAGGATGAGGCCGGAGCCCAGCGGACGTGGCCGCTCGAACTGATCGAAGATCGAGATGCGATGGTCTTGGGAGCGGAGTGCCAGGGCGGCGGCAAGGCCAGCGGGACCAGCACCACAAATGGCGATATGAAGGGATTTCGGCATGCTTGGCGCAAAGCCTATCGGAGCGGGCGGCGTCGTGCCTACCGCAGAATGTCGCAGGGCAGTCGAAGCCTGCCGTCAGAAGAACCAGCGCATTCCGTCGTAATAGATTTGAAGGTCTTCCCGCTGGAATGAGGGATTCGCCATATTGATTTCGATGATGTTGGTCGTCAGGCCGCCGTCCCATGAGAGAACAATACTCAAGTGCGTCTGCGGAGCGGTAACACCGGGCGCCAGAAACGAACCAACGAGACGGAAGCCCGGATTGTCGGTGCTCGACACGTCGATGCGGATCACGTCCTGATTGTCGAAATCCATGATCGTGTCATAGCCAAAGCCGGTGGTGCCCAGGCTACTGAATTTGAAAGTATCCGCACCACCGCCACCACTCAGTGTGTCGACACCAGCGCCACCGGTAATGCTGTCATTGCCACCATCGCCTCTGATGACATCATCGCCGTCCTCGCCGAAAATCGTATCGTTTTCGCTGCCGCCGGTAAGTGTGTCATTTTCGGTGCCACCATTGATGGTGTCATCGCCTTGGCCACCGTCTATACTGTCGACACCGGCGCCGCCGGAGAACCGGTCATTACCAGCGCCGCCTGCCAAAGTGTCGCTGCCGGCGTCGCCCAACAGGAGGTCGTCATTGTCGCCGCCATCCATCGTATCGGCGTCATCACCACCACGCAGATAATCCGCACCCGCACCGCCATTCAAAGTGTCAATGCCGGCATTTCCTTCCATGGTGTCGTCGCCGTCGCCACCATTAACCGTATCGTTACCGGCGCCGCCATAGAGCCGGTCGCTGCCGAAGTTTCCCTCGAAGGTGTCGCCACCGTCTTCACCATAAATAGTGTCATTGCCATCGCCACCGCTGACGTCGGTATCTCCGGCACCACCAGCATAGATGGTATCGTTTCCGCCATTGCCGCGAATCCGGTCGACACCCTCGCCGCCATAAATGGTGTCGAGGCCGCCACCACAGACAAGATTGTCATCGTCGCCGTTTCCTGAAATGTAATCATCGCCAGCACCGGTGGTCACCACGTCGGGATTGTTGGATAGAATGAAAACAAATTTCTCGACGCCATCGAACATCGTCATGTCGTTGGCGAAGACGCGGACAGCTGGATTTGAAACATCAACAGTGAATCCAGGATGGCTATACGGGTCGAGCGTCATGTTGACAGTGTCACTGCCAGTGCCGCCAATAAAGCTGTCGGTGGTTGAGCCAATAAGATAATCGTCACCGGCTCCGCCATCCAGGCGGTCATTCCAGGTGTCGTTAGGGTTGTTCAAAGTGTTACCGTAAAGCGTGTCATTGCCGTTATCGCCGTAGAGAAGGTCAACGCGATAGCCGCCAATCAGGGTGTCATTGTCATACCCGCCACGCAGCGTGTCCAGGCCCTCACCACCATCAAGTGTGTCGTTGCCGTTGAGTCCATTCAAAACATTGTTGCCATTGCTGCCGGTGATCGTGTCGCCAAAGTTGGAGCCCGTGGCATTTTCGATCAGCGCATAGGTGTCTTGGTTGGCATCGCCTTTTGTGCCTTGTCCGCTGAGCAGCGAGAATACGACACCAGCGGCTGAGAGATGATAAGTCACTTCATCAACACCGATTCCGCCATCGAAAGCGTCGATGCCAAGGCCGCCGACCAACAGATCGTCACCGTTGCCGCCGAACAGGCTGTTGCTGCCCAGGCCACCGATCAGCGTGTCATTGTCGTCTTCGCCATACAGGAAGTCATTGCCGCCACCACCGTCGATATGGTCGTTGTCGCCATCACCATAGACGGTATCGGACACATTGGCCGATCCGAAAACAAACACTTCTGGGTGTTTCGTGCCTCTAACAATCGCCATGGCAAAGATTCCTTTGCAACAGAAGGGTTAAAAACGAAATTCCAACTGCTTCAATCGGAGAGTCCAAGTCCCGGCTTGCACTCTCCACCACTACATCAAAATCAATACTGAAAGTTGGCGTCTTGCTTGTGCCAGTTGCAAGGTATTAGCACTTTTGGGCCGTTTCATCAATCCTTGGTTGCTTTGCCGAAATTCTTGAAGTGCATCGCGTTCAGTCTTGCACCGTGATCACTTCCCTACTACGCACATCACTCCAGGGTTCGCGAAGGACAGGAAATCTCCATGCCAAATTCACACGCCTTTGTTGCACCGCCCGTCATCCTCGGTGCCAATGTCTTTGGATGGAGTGTCGATGCGGCGTCCTCCTCGGCACTTCTCGATGCAGCCGTGGAGCGCGGACTCACCGCCATCGACACAGCGGACATCTACTCATACTGGGCGCCCGGCAATGTTGGTGGTGAGTCCGAGACCATCATTGGCAACTGGATGCGGCAGCGTGGCAACCGTTCGCGCGTCAATATCCATACCAAGGGCGGGGCACCGGGTGCCCCCGGCGACCTTGCCAATGCCAATGCGACAGCGGCCTATTTGACAAGAGCCGTCGATGCGTCACTCAAGCGGCTCGGCACCGATCACATTGATCTCTACTATGTTCACTACGACGACAAGGTGACGCCACTCGAAGAGACACTCGGCTGTTTCCAGCGCCTGATGGCGGCGGGAAAGATCGGCGCCATCGGCGCTTCGAACTATGCACCGGATCGCCTGACGGCAGCGATGGAGGCATCGGAGAAACTCGGACTGCCGCGCTACTCAGTGTTGCAGACGCATTACAATCTCGCCGACCGCGCCCCCTTTGAAGCCGAACTCAAAGCCTTGTGCGCCCGCCACGGCCTCGGTGTCATGGCGTATTTTTCGCTGGCCAAGGGCTTTCTCTCCGGCAAATACCGTAACGCCGAGGACGGTTCGAAGAGTGCATCGCGGGGCGCTGGCGCCGTGAGTTATCTCAATCCGCGAGGGCTTCGCATTCTCGCCGCCCTTGATGCCGTCGCTGCCGCCCGCAACGCCAACTGCGCGCAGGTTGCACTTGCCTGGCTGGTGGCGAAACCCGCCGTCAGCGCCATTGCCAGTGCTACAAAGGTCAGCCACCTCGATGACCTCGCAGCTGCCGCCGCCTTGCACCTGACCGCCGCCGAAGTGGCAAGCCTCGACGAGGCCTCACGCGGCGGCTGAACACCTGGCCAAGGCCTTAAAGATCGCCAATCGCCCGGCGGAAGCCCTTTACCGCGTCCGCCATGCCGTGACTGAGTGCATCAGCAATGACGGCGTGGCCAATCGACACCTCCTGCAGGTTGGGGAGTGCCGAAACCAGCGCCGGGAGATTGGTTTGGCTCAGGTCATGCCCGGCATTGAGGCCAAGGCCAACGGCTTCCGCCGCCTTGCCGCAGGCGATGACCTTGGCAAATTCACGCGCAATATCCTCGGGCGCAAATGCGCCGCCATAGGGGCCAGTGTAGATTTCAATGCGGTCGGCCCCCACTTCCTTGGCCAATGTTGGCTGCGCCGCGTCGGCATCGACGAACAGCGACACCCGCATGGAGCCTTTGTGCAGCCGGGCGATGACTTGCGTAAGCAGCGCGCGATTGGCGGCGATGTCCCAGCCATGGTCCGACGTGCCTTGTCCCGGATCGTCGGGCACCAGCGTCACCTGATCGGGCCTTTCCTCCTCGACCAGCGCCAGGAAGCGGGCATCGGGATAACCTTCGATGTTGAATTCGCGGCCCGGAAAATCCCGCCTGATCATGGTGCGGAGAACCGTCACGTCGCCCCGCCGGATGTGGCGTTCGTCCGGACGCGGATGAACGGTGAGACCGGCAGCGCCTGCCTCCAGCGCAATACGGCCAAGGCCTTCGACTGACGGCCATGGCAGATCGCGGCGGTTCCGCAGATAGGCGATGGCATTGACATTGACCGACAATTTGCACGGCACAGGCAGGCGCTCCCCATTCAGGGGCCTGATATAGTGCCGAACTGGTCCGCCGAATTGATCCGGTTTCACAAATTAAATGCAGACCACATCACGAAGTCTGACAATCGCGGTAGCCTGGTTGGAGACGCTGCCAATTGGTATAAGGTGATGTCCGGGGCAACTCATAACAACAGGAGTACCGACGATGCATACCAAGACAATGAGGTGGCTTCCCAAAATCACTGGTCAAGCAGGCATAGTTTACGGCTTGTCGGCCGTGGTGGCGACCTCGGCTTTCGCATTGACAGATAACCAACAGCTTCTGTCTGGTGGCACGTCACTGGCTCCCTTCGCCACGATCTACAATGCCCCCGGCCTAGGCAATTCCTATGGCATCGATTTTCCCGGCATCGGTCTCGGCAAGGAAGCCGCCGCTATCCGAATGCCGGCCGGAACCCTGAGCAACTTGCGGGTCAAGGCCGTCACCCAGAATCCGCCGGTTGATGGAAGACTGACGGTGACAGTTCTGAAAAATGGCACCGCTACTGCCCTGACCTGCCATGTCACGGGAACGGGCGCGTGTACAACCAACATTGGCGTCAACTTTGCCGCTAACGACAAGCTGGCGGTAGAGGCCAAAACCACACTGGAGGAGGCAGGCTTTATGACTTACACGTATACGCTGCAGTTCGACTGACCTGATGCCAGCTGACCTGTCAGAACGCCGTTCCGTCAAGAATGACGGAGTAGAACAGGACTTTCTCGCCGGTGGCCGCGCGCTTGACCAGCACCCGCACCCAATACATGTTCGCCTCGAAATCGAACGTGTGCGCGATATCGGACGAGGCTAGAGTGTTGACGCCAGTCACCGCCGAGGAGTTGGAACTAACCAACCCCAGTTGCATCGGCGATGTGCTGGCGTTTGCCATCCTGTAGAGCTGCGCGATGACACTGGCCGTGGTGCCGGTGCCGGTCGAGTCCTCGTAGGTGAGTTTCAAGTTGTAGGTTGCCGTTCCGCTGTTAAAGCGTTGCATCGGGCAGTTCAGCTCTATCGTGCCCACCGCGCCAGTGGCGAATTTCGTCGAGCCAATGGTGGTCCGGTGATTTGCCACGGCAATCGTATCGCCCGACGGGACACAGACGCTGCCCGGCGCATTCCAGTTGTTCTGGGCGTGAACCGGCCCGGCCATCAACCCGGCTGCAAACAAGATTGGCAGACAAACATGTTTCATTGTGTCACTCCTGAGCGCATGGACTAACGTCCTTCACCAAACAGAAGTGCAGCACAATTTTGCGCCTGAGAAAAGGGATCACAAGTTGCTTGCGGCCGTGCAGATGAGCCAAGGCAAAACGGGGTCCCGGCTTTTCGCCGGGAAGACCGAACGGGTGAAAGCGCTGCTTACTCCTTCATTCCCTCCGGCCCGCGCGTGATGCCGGCGACGCCGGTGCGGGCGACCTCGACGAGGCCGAGCGGCACCATCAACGCAATGAACTGCTCGACTTTGTCGCTGGTTCCGGTGATCTCGAAGATGAAGCTGGTGGTTCCGGCGTCGATGACGCGGGCCCGGAAGGCATCGGCGAGGCGCAGCGCCTCGGCACGCTTTTCACCGGTGCCCGCCACTTTCACCATGGCCAATTCGCGGGTGATGGCGTTGCCCTGGGCTGTCAGGTCGGCCACCGAATGCACCGGCACCATGCGCTCAAGCTGATGCTTGATCTGGGTGATGACAGCTGGCGTGCCACTGGTGACGATGGTGATGCGGGAGACGTGTCTTTCGTGCTGGGTCTCGGAGACCGTCAGCGAGTCGATGTTATAGCCACGCCCCGAAAACAGGCCGATGACGCGGGCCAGTACACCTGGCTCGTTGTCGACGATTACCGCCAGTGCATGCGTCTCCACAGGCATTTTGGTTGGATCGAGGAAATATGCGGAGGCCGGTTGGGCGGTGACAGTCAGGTTCACTTGAGAAACTCCTTCATGCTGTTAGGCCGGATCACAGGTCGAAATCCGTCGATTGCAAGGTGAAGTTGCCTTGCAGAATAATGCTGAAATCGGCATCGCCATCGCCATTGATGTCGGCCTCGATGGTCGTCGAACTGCTGGAGATCAGGCCAATCCGCAACTCACCGGCGGTTTGCGAGAAGGCATTGCCGCCGATGAAATCGAACAGATCGGCGGTGCCGTTGTTGCCATCGCCGTCGATGCGCGACAGATCGATGCTATCCTCGCCCTGCACAAAATCGCTGATCGTATCGACAGCATTACCCCGGCTGTGTATCGCGAATGCATAGACAAAGGTGTCGGCGCCACCCTCGCCGAAGAGGAAATCGGCGCCAAGACCGCCTTTCAGGATGTCGTCACCATTGCCGGCCACCAACACATTGCCCACCTTGTTGCCAATGAGCTTGTCGTTGCCAGCACCACTGCTGGCGTTCTCGATGACGACACCATTGGCAATGGTGAAGCCGCCGAAGATGCCCGCATGCATCGACACAAAACCGCCGCCGCCCGGTCTCAACTGAAGAGATGCGGCATTGAGATTGATGACGCAATCCTCCGAGCCGCCGGCATTGATGGCATCGATGCCGCCGGCATCCCAGATGCAGCTGTAATAGGTGCCGGCCTGATTGAGGATGGGCAGCGTGTAGACGTCATTGCCGGTGTGATACGACATGTTGGCGCCGTAGAGGTGCTGCAGCGCCGCGATGTCGAGCGCCATGGGTGTACCTTCCCAGCCAAAACCCGGCATCGCCGATGGGCTTTGCTCGCCATCGGGACCAGTGGGGAAGCCATCGTTGTAGGAC
>JANLTS010000086.1:0-8094 GCA_031363045.1 Hyphomicrobiales bacterium | reverse complement strand
CATCACCGCAGAGGAGCCGGTGGTTGTTGAGGAGCCAAACATCGCCGGGCTGCGTGATGGCTGGCCGGCCCGTGTCAATGGATGGAACGGCATTCGCCCTGGCGTCGGGTGTCTTGTTGCCGCCACCCTCAATGATGACGTCGATGTCGCCGGCATCGAAGCCGGTGACCGTGAGATCGAAACCGAGATCAACCTGCAGCAGGTACTGGAACTCAATCTTCTGCAGCTTCTCATCCCAGCCGGCAAGCTCGGCAAGGCGGTTGTCGGCCAGCGCATAGGCCCGGAGTTGGTCCTCGGTCAGGTGCTCGATCGCGATCGTCGGCACCGTGGTCCGCCCGAGAAGCTTTGCCGCCTCGACCCGGCCATGGCCGGCGACGATGCGGCCTGCCTGGTCAATCAGGACTGGATTGACGAAGCCAAAGACCTTCACGCTCTCGGCAAGCTGGCGGACTTGCTTCCTGGAATGCGTTCTGGCGTTCCAGGGGCTGTTCTTCAGATCGGCGATCGCACGCTTAACGATGAACTGTGGCGGCAGTTCATCTTGTGTGACAGGCGAGGGTGCCGTCCCTTTTAGCAAAGCGGGTTTTTGAAACGGTGTGTCGGTCTCTGCGGCGTGCTCCGTAGCACCTGCAATGTGTGTTTTTGGTTTCGTCATGGGCCACCTCCAATGTAGGTGGCCGACTAAAATCACACGCCGATTGTGCGGGTAAATCGAAATCTCAGGATTAATTCCCGCACAATGCGGAAAGCCCGTGCTCCAATGCTGAAGCAGGGCGATTGCTCAGAAGCTGCAGTTCCAGGCGCCAGAGACGCTCCCTGCTCGAAACCACGTCGTTGCTGCAATTGACATCGACCTTCTCGTCGGAAAGAGGAGCGCCTTTCATGAGGTGGATGGCGTTCTGGTACTGGCGGTACAACGTCTTGCCACCGACGTCCTTCATTTTGCCGCCGCCGATGAACCGCATCTTCAAACTCATACATGCCCGGTATGCCGTCCTGCCTGTCGCCAACATATGGAGCTGAACGGTGATCCAAATGTCGCGATAAACCGTCTCGCTGAAATGCTTTGGGGCGCCACGGCCTGCTCTGGAGGATGGACGATTCTGCCGCTGCAAAAATGCGGCGATGACTCGGTGAACCTGCTCGGCCCCGAGTTCTGTCAGTGCAGAATCGACCTTTGCTTCAAGATGCTTCTTTCGCGCGGGAGAAACCTTCATGTTCAGTGCCATTATTATGCCCTGCAAATTGATAGGAAACTAGCAAGCGGTTTTGGGATATGCTCGCCGATGTAGAATCCTGGTCTACTTCGGAGCGCCAAAACACGGCCAGTACCGATTCGACGTTGGCGAAGATATTCGTCCCAATCCAAGCCTGTCACAGGAACCACCTGCCACAATCAGGATTTGTAGTCGTCGTTTCGGGTAGGTCTCGATCGTGCGGTATATGGCTATCAGGTTTATAGGGGTCCAGCCTTCCCCTCGCAGTCGAGATCCCTTTCTTTACTTGGTTTTCAGTCAAACGTCAGCAAGAACTTTCTGGCAAGACAGGCCCATCTTCCTCGTCGGCAGGCTTCAATGCGCACGGGCTTCCGGCGACGGTCCGGGTCGCCTGATACCCGACCTGAAATTCCCTGTTCCGGTGAATTTGGCGGTCATTTATTGCCTGTTTCTGATTGCAGGGAATTTCGCCATAACATTTTGGAATGACGAGGGAAATCTTTTCGGCAACGCCGCAAAGGGTAGATTTTCTGCGAAATTCCCTGTATATTTCCCTGTTACCAGGCTGACGGCGCCAGAGACAGGTTCGCTGATGACTGCCAGCACAGCCAATCTTCCGCCAGTGCTGACGGAATATTAGCCTCTCTGCCGCAGGTTGAGCCGCGAAGTTCGGGGGAGGCAAGCGGCATGGGCAGATTTCTGGTGACCGGTGGTGCTGGCTATATTGGCAGCCACACCGCCAAGCTACTGGCCAAATCCGGCCACGAGGTGATGGTCTACGACAACCTTTCGCGTGGCCACCGCGATCTGGTGAAATGGGGACATCTGGTTGAGGCCGACATCCGCGATACGCCAACCTTGCGCGAAGCGATGCGCTGGTTCCGCCCGCAAGCCGTCATCCATTTCGCCGCCTTCGCCTATGTCGGCGAGTCGGTCAGCAATCCGCACATGTACTACGACAACAATGTTGGCGGCACGCTGTCGATCCTCAAGGCAATGACCGAGGCCAAGGTTTCAAACCTCATCGTGTCATCGACGTGTGCCACCTATGGTCAACCTGACCGCATGCCAATCACCGAGGAGACGCCGCAGCAGCCGCTCAATCCCTACGGTCATTCCAAGCTGATGATGGAACAGCTCTGCCGCGATTTCGACGCGGCCCATGGCATCCGCTACATGGCGCTGCGCTATTTCAATGCCTGCGGTTGCGATCCAGATGGCGAGACGGGCGAGCGCCACGAGCCCGAGCCGCATCTCATTCCACGCGCCCTAATGGCGGCGGCGGGCGAGATCGATGCGCTCGACGTGTTTGGCGGCGATTACCCGACATCCGACGGCACCTGCATCCGCGATTACATTCACGTCAACGACCTCGCCACTGCGCATATCGCCGGGGCGCTCTATCTTATGGACGGCGGCAAGTCCGATGCCGTGAACCTCGGCACCGGCCATGGTGCCAGCGTCAAGGACGTGCTCGATGCGGCGGGCCGCATAGCGGGAAAACCCGTGCCGTACCGCATGTCGCCGCGCCGCGCCGGCGATCCCGCCGAATTGGTGGCGGCCGTCGCCAAAGCCCGCCAAGTGCTCAATTGGCAAGCCGGCAATACCGATCTCGACCAGATCATTTCGTCCGCCTGGAACTGGTACGTGAAGGACCGCCAGCGCACGTAGCTAGCATCATCTTGGTTGCTGATGGTATTTTGTGCAGCGCATTCAACACGAATTGCATGGCACCATGCGTCTGCCGCAAGCTGGACAAGCTTTCGAAAGCAATCTACGGTCCGGCACGGAAACGGTTCAGCTCAGCACGTAACAACGAACCGGTCCGATGGGCTCGCCCTGGATTTCGTCCGGCAAATCACAATTGGGAGGACTACAATGCAGATTTTCACGAGAAGACTATTTATCGGCAGCGCGCTGGCTCTGTCGCTCATGTCAACGTCGGCCCTGGCGGCCGACAAGATCCTGGCTTCGGTGCCGGGCCTCAGCTTCCCCTTCTTCGTCCACATGATGAATGCCTTCAAGGCCGAGATCGTCAAGCAGGGCTACGAAGCCATCGAGAGCGACGGCCAGGTCTCTTCGCCGAAGCAGACGGCCGATGTCGAAGCCGCCATCACTCAGGGCGTTAAGGGTATCGTCATCAGCCCGAATGAAGTCGACGCCATGGCGCCGGCCCTGCTGCAGGCGGTTGAAGCCGGCATTCCGGTGGTCACCGTTGACCGCCGCGTACCGTCGGTTGAAGGCATTCTCGCCCATGTCGGCGCTGACAACGTCAAGGGCGGCGAAGCCCAGGGCAATCTCATCGTCTCGATGTTCCCGGATGGTGCCACCATCATCAACCTGCAGGGCCAATCCGGCGCGTCGCCGGCCATTGACCGCAACAAGGGCCTGCACAACGTGCTCGACGGCATGTCCGACAAGTACAAGATCGTCTTCGAACAGACAGCAGGCTTCGCCCGCGACAAGGGCCTGGCCGTGACCGAAGCCGCACTTGCTGGCCTTGCCGAAGCACCGAAGGTGATCGTTGCCGCCAATGACGACATGGCGCTGGGCGCCATGGAAGCCGTCAAGGCCCGTGGCCTCACCGGCATCGCAATCATCGGTTTTGACGCGCTGCCTGAAGCTCTGGCCCAAGTGCGTGACGGTGGCCTCACCGCCACCATCGAGCAGTTCCCCGGCCAGCAAAGCGCCATCGGCGTCCAGACGATTGTTGCCTTCCTGAAGGACGGCACCAAGCCTGCCGAAAAGGTTCTGCTGTTGACGCCGGTCGCCGTCACCAAGGACAACCTGAACATCGCCGAACGCCTCGGCGAAGTGAAGTAAGCATCACGCAATCGAAAGTTCCGGCCGGGCCAACACCCCGGCCGGACAGCATTTGCAATGATCGATTCATCCAAATCACAGCCACTTCTGCGCATGACCGGGATTTCCAAATCCTTTCCCGGCGTGCGGGCACTTCAATCCGTCGACTTTGAAGTTGGCGAAGCCGAAATTCATGCCTTTCTCGGCGAGAATGGCGCCGGGAAATCAACGCTGCTGAAGATTCTCTCGGGCGCCCAGGCACCTGATGCGGGAGAGATCGCGTTCGGCGGCAAGCCCGTGAGCTTTACCAGCCCGCAGGCAGCGCAAGCCGCGGGCATCGTCACCATCTATCAGGAATTCACGCTGGCCCCGGATATGACGGTGGCCGAGAACGTTTTCATCGGCCGCGAGCCCGGATCGCGCTTCTTCATCAGCCGCAAGCAGCTAGAAGACCAGACAGAAGTACTGTGCAAACGTATCGGCCTTGACCGATCCCCGCGCGCCCTGGTGCGCGATCTTTCGGTGGCCGAGCAACAGATGGTGGAAATTGCCCGCGCCCTGTCGATGAAATCACGGTTGATCGTCATGGACGAGCCAACCAGCGCCTTGAGCCGCACCGAAGTCGAGAAACTGTTCTCGATCATCCGTGGTTTGAAGCGCGAGGGCATCTCGACGATTTTCGTCACCCACCGCTTGGAAGAGGTCTTCGAGATCTCCGACCGCTTTACCGTGCTGCGCGATGGCCGCCATGTGGGCGCAGGTGCAGTTGCCGAAACCACCATGGATGGCATCATCCGCCTGATGGTCGGCCGTGAGTTGGGCCTGCTGGCGCCGCGCGGCAAATCCTTCGCCACCAATGAAGTGGCACTCGCCGTCGAACAGTTGTCGCGCCGTCGCAAGAGCACGGACTCGAGCGCCATCGAATTGCATGGCGTGTCGTTCAAGGTGAACAAGGGCGAAATCCTTGGCATCGCCGGACTGGTGGGCGCTGGCCGCACCGAAACGGCGCGGGCCATTTTCGGCGCCGATAAATTCGATTCGGGGTCCGTTCTCATCGCCGGTCAGCCCGTGGCGATCGCTTCGCCGCGCGATGCGATTTCCCACGGCGTCGGCCTGGTGCCCGAGGATCGCAAGCAGCAAGCCCTGTTCCTGAGCCTCGCCATCCGCACCAACATGTCGATTGCTGCGCATGACCGTATCGCCGCAATGAACGTTTTCATCAGCGGGTCGAAGGAAGATGAGCTGGTTGAAGAATACCGCAAGCTTCTCAACATCCGCATGGCCTCGGGCGATCAACTGGTTGGCAATCTGTCGGGCGGTAATCAGCAGAAAGTGGTGCTGGCGCGCTGGCTGGCGCTGAGGCCCAAGGTGCTGATCGTCGATGAGCCAACGCGCGGCATCGATGTCGGTGCCAAGGTCGAAGTACACAACCTGCTGTTCCAGATGGCCGAAGCGGGGATCGCCATCATCGTTATCTCATCGGAATTGCCCGAGGTGTTGGCGCTCGCTGATCGGATCGTTACCATGCGCGAAGGCCGCGTCACCGGCGAAGTGATGCGCAGCGACGCGACGCAGGAAAAACTCATGACGCTGATGACCATCGGGTCGTCGCGCGCAGCTTGACGGGGAACGCTGATGACTGACGCTGTGGCACGGCAGACGGACAAGGGCTTCGATGCCTTTTCCTTCCTGGCGCGATTTGCGCCGCTGATCTTCTTGCTGTTGCTCATGTTGGCCTTCGCCATCATCGAGCCACGCTTTTTCACCCCCCTCAACCTGTTCAACGTCATGCGGCAGGTGTCGATCGTTGGCTTGCTGGCCATCGGCATGACTTTTGTCATCCTCACCGCTGGTATCGATCTCTCAATTGGTTCGCTGCTGGCCTTCGCGGGCCTCGTTGCCGCTGCCGTTGCCAAGGGCGGCATGCAGGATCGCTTCACGGTGGGTGACGCAACCATCGGCTATGGCTGGCCGCTGGCGGCGCTAGCGGCCATCGTCGTCGGGCTCATCGGCGGCTATCTGCAAGGCATTGCAATCACCAGGCTTAAAGTGCCGGCCTTCGTCGTGACGCTTGGCGGCATGTCAGTGTTCCGTGGTGCTGCCCTGTTGTTTGCCTCGGGCGGTCCGATCTCCGGCTTCCAACCCGATTTCGCGTGGTGGGGGCAGGGCAAGATTTCGCTGGTGCCGGTGCCTGTCATCATCTTCCTGTTCTGCGCGCTGATCGCCCACATTGTGTTGCGCTACACGCGCTATGGCCGCCGGGTCTATGCGGTGGGCGGAAATCCGGAAGCCGCACGCCTTGCAGGCCTCAATGTTTCCGGCATCATCTGCAGCGTCTATGTCATCATGGGGTTCTTCGCCGGTCTCGGTGCATTCGTGCTGGCGGCCAGGCTCAATTCGGCGGAAGCCGTGGCGGGAACAGGTTATGAACTCACCGTCATCGCCTCGGTGGTGATCGGCGGCACCAGCCTGTTTGGCGGCGCCGGTTCGATCTTCGGCACGGTAATCGGCACCATATTGATCGGCGTGCTGCTGAATGGCCTGGTGCTGATGAACGTCAACTCCTACATCCAGCAGATCATCATCGGAGTTATCATCGTGCTGGCGGTGGCTTTCGACACCTTCGCCAAATCCCGCCGCCGCAAGGCGTAAGGGATTCTATTTCGCGCAAAGTTTCGTCCATTCCTTGACCTCGCTGGTCACCGGCAGCTGCTCCTTGCGCCCCTCCAGCGCGAGCGTGAATGTCTGTGCTCCGGTTATGCTGCCGTAGACGCCAGTAGAGCCAGAGCCACGCGCGCTGACATCCCAGCTGACATTCATCTCGTCCCAGCTAAACTGGTCGACCTCCAATTCGTACGTCTTGCCAGCCACATCCAGCAGAAGCATTCTCGACTCTCGGGTAATTGATTTTGCTGCCTCTCTGGCCGGAACATCGCCCAGGATAACTTGCAGCGAACCGTTACTGTCGCAGGTGAGAGAGGCCAGCCCGCATTCTTCGCCACAGGCGCCGGCGAAAGATAGGGTGTGCGAAACGTCACTTCCCGTGCCATCCGTAATCAGATCGGCACTGATTTGGTCTTCCGCCAAGGCTGGAACAGTCAAAGCGCACAGAAATGCAGTACCCACCAACAAAAATCGCATCATCATCTCACGTCTCCTTCCGGTATTGACAACATCACCGCTGTCGCGTCATCGGCCGGCTTGAAGCGCAGATAGCGCAGACAATCGGGATCGGCAGCTTCAACCGCCCGCAACGACGAAAGCACCTGATCCACGCTCGCCGCGCTGGCATCGAGCAGGCCGGCATCGTCATGCAGGCCGTAATGATCGACGGCCCGGTAATAACCATCCGTACACAGAAGAATATCGCTGGGCGAGCCGAGATCTACATATTCCGGCATGGCGAGTGTGGCCTCGCTGCATTCGAGAATGCTGTAGCCGCCGGGCTGGTTGCGCTTGGCGCGGCCCGCCTGCAGCTGTGGCCGGAACTCCGCCAGCAGTGCCTTGATGTCAAGAATGCCAGCATCGCGGCGCTTGTTTGCCTCGCGCGACAGCCAATGGTCAAAGGCATTGTTAGGTGACGCAGCATGGATGCGATGATCGCTGCCGGTTTCACGCGCCAGCAGGCAGGAATCGCCAAGTTTCAGCGCCTGCCATCGATCGCCATAGCGTTTCACCAGAATGAGACAGGCAGCCGGTGGATCGTAAGCGGCGGGAAGTTCAAGACCAGCACACACCTGTGTCCAGTCAGCGATCAGGAGCCTGACCAACTCCTCGAGCAGGGCGGGAGGTGCAACATCACGCGCCGCCAGATCGAGCAGATGCGCATGCGCGCGTGCCACCAGCCATTGTGCATCGCTGCCGCCATCCAGATAATTATGGCCATTGATGCCGGTCACGCCATCGAAGACCCAGGCGGCAGAGACATCGCCGTCTAGCGCGATGACACCAAAACCGTCTTCATTGACTGCCCCGCTGCCCTGGCTGACGGCACCCAGAAGCTTCACAACCCGTTGATCCATGTTGCACGCACCTCAAGATCATCGCTGAGATGGACCGGCTCTCCGAAGACGCC
>JANLTS010000081.1:0-16234 GCA_031363045.1 Hyphomicrobiales bacterium | reverse complement strand
GCCGCCAACATGGCGCCCGATCTGTTTCGCGGCATCGTGGCGGAAGTGCCCTTTGTCGATGTGCTCTCGACCATGCTCGACGACACCTTGCCATTGACGCCGCCCGAATGGCCCGAGTGGGGCAATCCGCTGGCCGACAAGCAGGCTTACCAGACCATCGCCGCCTATTCGCCCTATGACCGGATTGAGGCCAAGGCCTATCCGCATATCCTCGCGGTCGGCGGCCTCACCGATCCGCGCGTCACCTATTGGGAACCGGCCAAATGGGTGGCACGATTGCGCGAGCTCAAGACCGACGACAATCTGCTGCTGTTCAAGACCAACATGGGCGCAGGCCACGGCGGCGCGTCGGGCCGCTTCGACCGATTGAAGGAAGTGGCCTTCGTCTATGCCTTCGGCATGAAGGTGGCTAGTATGCATCTTAAGGTAGATTTATCCCCTTGATGTAAGATGTTAGACTTGGTCCATGATGATGGGCCAACTCAACGGCGATGAGGGTGATGAGGCGCTTGTGGAACTTGCGCGGCTGATGTCGGGTCAGTTGTTGCGGGACAGGTCGATTGCCGACTGCGGGTCGCATCTGGTGTTTCATGGCAGTGCAGGGGATTTCAAAGAAAAGCTCCTCGCCGCGCTTGCTGAATCGGTTGCGGACATACCAAGGGACAGGCTTCTTGCCATCCTCATGGGCAAGGTGCGGAAAGACAGGAGCCAGAACAACGAGCCTAACCTGCCGGATGATGAGCTGCCGCCGGGTTTCTCGTCCAACTGAAGCGGTTGCTGCGTGACATCCGCCTGGTCTAGAATTGGTAATGCTCATTGATCCACAAAAATCCACCCTTCTACTTGTCGATGTCCAGGAACGCCTCTTGCCGGCAATGCAGGAACCGGCAGAGGTCGAAACCCGCTGCGCCATCCTGATCAAGGCGGCAAAGGCACTGGAGATTCCCATCACGGTCTCCGAACAATATCCGAAGGGGTTAGGTCACACCGTGCCGGGGCTTACGATTGAGGTCGGCAATGCGCCGGTGTTCGAGAAGCTCAGCTTTTCCTGCTGGAAGGATGCGGCGTTGAAAGCCCATCTGATCGGCCATCACGAGCGGCAGCGGCCGCTGGTGATCATCGCCGGAATCGAGGCGCATGTCTGTGTGCTGCAAACCGCCATCGATCTCGCCACCGCAGGCTTCGGTGTCTTCGCGGTGGCCGATGCCATGTCATCGCGGGCAGCTTCTTCTGTGACGCTGGCCCAGGAGCGCATGCGGCAGAACGGCATTGCCGTGGTCAACACCGAGATGGTGGTGTTCGAACTGCTGAAACAGGCCGGGACGGCGGAATTCAAGGCGCTGTCGGCGCTGGTGCGTTGACCGTCAAAACTCCGGTCATTTCGCCGAATTGACAAGCAGGCCGGGCGTTGCTCATTAGAACCCAATCCAAGGAGTAGCTCATGGCCGCCGCCGAATTCAACTGGGAAGACCCGCTCGATCTCGAAGCACAACTGACCGAAGAGGAGCGGATGATCCGCGACAGCGCCCGGGCCTTCGCCCAGGACAAGCTGGCGCCGCGCATCAAATCCGCCTTCCGCGAGGAGCGCTTTGACCGCGAGATCCTCAACGAGATGGGCGAGATGGGATTCCTCGGCGTCATGACGTCGAGCGACTATGGCGGATCGGGTCTGGGCTATGTCGCCTATGGACTGGTGGCGCGCGAAGTGGAGCGCGTCGATTCAGGTTACCGCTCGGCGATGAGTGTCCAGAACTCGCTCGTCATGCATCCGATCGAGGCTTATGGCTCGGAAACCCAAAAACAGAAGTATCTGCCGAAGCTGGCCACCGGCGAACTAGTGGGCTGCTTTGGCCTCACCGAACCCGATGCCGGGTCTGATCCCGGCGGCATGAAAACCAGGGCGGTGAAGGTTCAGGGCGGCTATGTGCTGAACGGCGCCAAGATGTGGATTTCCAATTCGCCCATCGCTGATGTCGCCGTGGTGTGGGGCAAGACCGAGGATGGCGTCATTCGCGGCTTCCTCGTCGATCGCGGGCTCAAAGGCTTTTCCACGCCCACTATCGAAGGCAAGATTTCGCTGCGGGCTTCGGTCACTGGTGAGATCGTGCTCGAGAATGTCGAAGTGCCGGAAGAGGCGTTGCTGCCCAAGGCCAAGGGACTGGCCGGTCCCTTCGGTTGCCTCAACAAGGCGCGCTATGGCATCGCCTGGGGGGTGATGGGGGCAGCGGAAGACTGCTGGCATCGCGCCCGGCAATATACGCTTGACCGCAAGCAATTCGGCAAGCCGCTGGCCGCCAACCAGCTGGTACAAAAAAAACTCGCCGACATGCAGACCGAGATCGCGCTCGGCCTGCAAGGCTGCATGGCACTGGGCCGTGGCCTTGAGCGCGGCTCATTGGCGCCGCCCGCCATTTCGCTGATGAAGCGCAACAATTGCGGCAAGGCCTTGGACATCGCCCGCGTGGCGCGCGACATGCACGGCGGCAACGGCATCTCGGAGGAGTATCACGTCATCCGCCACATGGTGAACCTCGAGACGGTGAACACCTACGAAGGCACACACGATGTGCACGCGCTGATTCTCGGCCGGGCACAGACGGGGATACAGGCGTTTCAGTGAGCAGCATCGTCATCACTCTCGCCGATCCGGCCAATCCATCCGTCCGTGTACTGATCGACGAGCTTGACCAATGCATGGTCCCGCTCTATCCGGCGGAGAGCAATCACTTTCTCGATATCGAGACATTGCGGCAGCCGGAGATGCGGTTCTTCGCAGGCTTTGTAGGCGACGCCGTGCTGGGTTGCGGCGGCTGCTGGCTGCATGGCGATTATGCCGAGATCAAGCGCGTCTATGTGAGCCCCAAGGCGCGCGGTCTCGGGTTGGCGAAGACGCTGATGCAGCGGATCGAGAACGAGGCGCAGGCGTGTGGGCGGATGATCGCCAGGCTCGAGACCGGCATTTATCAACATGAAGCCTTGGGGCTGTATCGCGCCATTGGCTATGTCGATCGCGGGCCGTTCGGGGACTACCGGCAAGACCCGTACAGCGTATTCATGGAGAAGGCGCTGGGGTGAATGTCCTCGCCCCTCGCAAGAGGGGAGAGGAAAGGGGCCCAAGCGGAGCTTGGAATAGGTGAGGGACCACAGGGCACTTCATGAGCGATATCCTGTGGCCCCTCATCTCCCCCAAGCTTCGCTTGGGTCCCCTTCTTCTCCCGCTTGCGGGAGAAGACTTCACGGCGTCGGTTGGAAGATCACGAAAATCTTGCGCAAGTAACCTTCGGATTTCCAGCTGTTGGCCGTGCCCATGGGCACGAAGAACGTGTCGCCGGCCTTGAATGTCTGCTGGCGGCCGTGATCGTCCTCGAAAGTGACCGAACCCTCGATCAGGAGCATCAGCTCATGGCGGGGGAAATCGCTGAGCTTGCGGTGGTAGCCCGTCGTATCCCAGACACCGACGCTAAATTGCCCGGTGGCGTCGCTGAAATAATCGTGCGCGTGCTGGGTGGGCACCGGCGACAACAGAATCGCAGCCGCGGGCGGTGTTGACGGTTCGAGTGTGATATCCGTATCGAGCTTGATGACATGCAATGGCTCTTCGTTCGCCAAGCCTGAAGTGTCGTCGAAGATGACGAAGAACTTCTTCACGTAACCGCGTTGCGTCCAGCGGCAGCGCAGGCCCTTGGGGATGATGAAGCTTTCGCCGGCCTTGACCGAGGTCGTGGTGTGCTCCTCGACGATCACCACCTCGCCTTCCAGCACGAGCATCCATTCGTTGACCGGATAGTTCAGCCAGTGGCTTTCGTTCGCCTGCTGTTCCCATATGCCGGCGGTCAGCCCGCGGGCCTTGTCCTCGAACCAGATCAAGCCGTTCTGGGCGCGGGAGCCGGTGGCGATCTCGGTTTCGGAAAAGTCCGGCCAGGGCTCGAGCCCGGCATTTCGGTTAAAGGTAATGATGGACGGTTTTGACATGGGGCACCTCTCCCTCAAGCTTAGCCTCCTTCCTTGCGCGTTCAAGGCCGAACGACTAGATAGGGCTTTCATTTCCAGGAGGAACGACCATGGCCCTTGAACTCCCCGCCCTGCCCTATGCCTATGACGCGCTCGGCCCCTTCATGTCGAAGGAGACCCTCGAGTTCCACCACGACAAGCATCACATGGCCTATGTCACCAATGGCAACAACCTGCTGAAGGATTCGCCCCTGGCCTCACTGTCGATCGAGGAAATCTGCAAGAAGGCCTTCGCCGACAAGACGGCGGGCCTCGTGAACAATGTCGGTCAGCACTACAACCACAATCATTTCTGGAACTGGATGAAGCCCAACGGCGGCGGCAAGAAGCTGCCGGGCAAGCTCGCAACTGCCATCGACAGCGATCTTGGCGGCTATGACAAGATGCGCACGGACTTTGTGCAGGCAGGCCTTACGCAGTTCGGCTCCGGTTGGTGCTGGATTGCCGTGAAGGATGGTAAGCTCGCCATCATGAAGACGCCCAACGGCGAGAACCCGCTGATGCATGGCGCCTCGCCCATCCTTGGCTGCGATGTGTGGGAACACAGCTACTACATCGATTATCGCAATGCCCGGCAGAAGTACCTCGAAGCCTTCGTCGATAGCCTGGTGAACTGGGACTACGTCGAAGAGATGCGCGCCAAGGCCTGACCTCGCCTCGCGGCATGGCATTCGCCAAACAGGAAAAGCTGGGGCGCGCGGCGCGTGCCCTGGCGGAGATTCTCGCCCGCAAGTCGGGTGGACAATTGTCGTTTCGTCTGTGGACGGATGATCTGGTTTCCGTTCCAAGTGCTGATGGCAAGCCGCCATTCCAGATCAGCATCCGCTCGGCCGCGGCGATGCGCGAACTCCTGCTCCGGCCCAATGTCGAGACGGTCGCCAGGCTTTACGCCGTGGGCGAGTTTGATTTTGGCGACGTTCACCCCCGCGCGCTGATCGACCGCGTCGATCATACGAAATTCGCCAAGGGCTTCAATTGGGGCGAGCGGCTGAAGGCCGTGGCAGCGGCATTGCCGATCCTGACACGCGGCGGAAAACTTGCAGACGTGATGGCCTTCGAGGGACAGCAGGGAAACATCGCCGGGAAGGACCGCGATGACCAGTCGCTGATTCATTTTCACTATGATCTATCCAACCGCTTCTACGAACTCTTCCTCGACCCGCATATGGCGTACTCGGCGGCTTACTACGAGCGCGACGGCATGAGCCTTGAAGACGCGCAGACCGCCAAGCTCGATCTCATTTGCCGGAAACTCCGGCTGGAGCCGGGCCTGAAGCTGTTTGACACCGGCTGTGGCTGGGGCAGCCTGATCTGTTATGCAGCCAAGCACTATGGGGTGATTGCGCATGGCGTCACGCTGGCCAAGGAGCAGTATGACTATGCCAACGCCAGAGTGGCCAAAATGGGGTTGCAGGCCCAAGTCACGATTGAGCTTCGCGAATGCCGCACGGTGACGGCGCCCGAGGCCTATGACCGGATCGCCCAAATCGGCATGTTCGAACATGTCGGCCTCGACAATCATGACGAATTCTTCAAGCAGATGCACCGGTTGCTGAAGCCGCGGGGGCTCTATCTGCATCAGGCCACTACACGCCGCCCGACACTCGATCTCGCGAAGTTCCGCCGAACAAATGTCTATCAGAACCTGTCGAAACGCTACATTTTTCCGGGCGGTGAACTCGATTACATCGGCATGACCGTCACCAATCTTGAGCGGTTGGGTTTTGAGGTCCATGATGTCGAGAACATGCGTGAGCACTATCAAAAGACCTGTGGCGCCTGGGCCGACCGGCTCTGGGAAAATCGCGCCGAGGCCGAGAAAGAAGTTGGAAAAGCCCGTACCCGCATGTGGCTTGCGTATCTGGCGGGCACGGAGATGGCGTTCAAGCGGCTCAACTTGAACGACTTCCAGACGCTGGCCTCAAAGCGGCGGCGCGGCGATTCCGGCCTGCCGGGTGGCCGCCAATGGATGTACAACGATAAAACATAGGTTGCAAAATGCCGCTGCTTAATCGCGCCGTTGAACTCAAGACAGAGATCGCCGCCTGGCGGCACGAGTTGCATCAGAATCCCGAACTGCTGTTCGAGACGCACTGGACTTCCGCCTTCGTGGCCGAGAAACTCAGGAGCTTCGGCTGCGACGAGGTGGTGACGGGGATCGGGCGCACTGGTGTGGTCGGGGTGATCAAGGGAAGGCACGGCGGGGGTGGCGTCATCGGGCTTCGTGCCGACATGGACGCGCTGCCGATCACCGAGGCGACGGGCAAGGACTATGCCTCAAAGTTTCCGGGCAAGATGCATGCCTGCGGCCATGACGGGCACACCGCCATGCTGCTGGGTGCGGCACGCCACTTTTGCGAAACGCGGAACTTCTCGGGCTCTGTCGTTGTGATCTTTCAGCCGGCCGAGGAAGGCGGCGCCGGTGGGCTTGAAATGGTGCAGGACGGGCTGATGGAGCGTTTCGGCATCGACAAGGTTTTCGGCCTGCACAACTGGCCGGGTGTGGCAGTTGGCGAATTCGTTATCCGCCCCGGCCCGCTGATGGCGGCGATGGATGTGTTTTCGATCACCATCACCGGCAAGGGCGGACATGCGGCGATGCCGCACTTGACGATCGATCCCGTATTCGTCGGCATGCAGATCGGAACGGCATTGCAGGGCATTGCATCACGCAACGCCGATCCGCTGGAGTCAATCGTGGTTTCAATCACCCAGTTTCATGCTGGAGATGTGCACAATGTCATTCCGCAAACCGCAAAACTCACCGGCACGGTAAGATCGCTGAAGCGCGAGTTGCGCGACCTTGCGATGACCAATCTGCGGCGGACGGCAGAAGGGATAGCTGCGGCATTGGGAGCCAGCGCGGCGATCTCGGATGAAGGTGTCATCCCCTACCCCGTGACATTCAATGATGCTGTTGAAACGGCGGCGGCCGTAGACATTGCACGCCGTGTCGCCGGGGCAAAGGCAGTGAACGACGCCTATCCCCCCGACATGGGATCGGAAGATTTTTCCTTCATGCTCAACGAAAGGCCGGGCGCCATGATCCTTCTCGGTAATGGCGACACTGCATATTGCCATCATCCCGCCTATGACTTCAACGACGATGCAATTCCCTATGGCGTGAGCTATTGGGTTAGCCTTGCCGAGACGTTGCTCAAGCCCTGAGGAGATTTGACTTTGGTTGCTGTTTTCGATGGCCATAATGACGTGCTGCTACGGCTGTGGAGCAAGACATCGGGCGATCCGGTCGCGGATTTTCTCAATGGTGACGGTCAAGGCCACCTCGATCTGCCGCGCATGATCAAGGGTGGAATGGCTGGTGGCTTCTTCGCCATCTTCGCACCACATCCACACGACGCGAGTTTGCCCGATGATGAAGACGTCAATCCGCCGCCAGCGGGCCAGGTGGGGCAGGTCCAGGCGCTGGCCGCCACCATCGGCATGGCCTCGCTGCTGTTTCGCATCGAGGCGGCCTCGGACGGCAAGTTCAAGGTCTGCCGCAATGCTGCAGAGTTGCGCGCGGCGATCCTAGCTGGCCAGATGGCGGCGATTTTTCACATTGAAGGCGCCGAAGCGATTGACGCCGACCTCAAATCGCTCGACGTGCTGTATCAGGCGGGGCTTCGTTCCATCGGCCCGGTGTGGAGCCGCAACAATGTCTTTGGTTCCGGTGTGCCGTTCCGCTTCCCGTCATCAGCCGATACCGGCCCCGGCCTCACGGATGCAGGCAAGGCGCTGATTGGCCGCTGCAATGAACTGAAAATACTGGTCGATCTCTCGCACCTGAACGAGAAGGGCTTCTGGGATGTGGCGAAGATCAGCACCGCACCACTGGTGGCGACGCATTCCAACGCGCATGCCTTGTGCAATTCGTCGCGCAATCTCAACGATGAGCAGATCACGGCCATCGGCAAATCCGGCGGTATGATCGGCCTCAACTACGCCAATGGTTTTTTGCGGGCCGATGGCAAGTGGCAGAGCGAGAACGGTCTCGACACCATGCTGCGCCATCTCGACCATCTGATGAAGCTGGCGGGCGAGGACCATGTAGGACTAGGCTCGGATTTCGACGGCGCGCGCATCCCCTCGCAGATCGGCGACGCAACGGGCCTGCCCAATCTCATCACCGCGATGCAGGCCCATGGCTATGGCGAGGACCTCATCACCAAGCTGGCGAGCGAAAACTGGCTGAAGGTGTTGGAGCGCACCTGGGTCGGGTGAACGGTATAGACAGATTTGCAGATATGTCTATAATGAACTGATGCTCATCAGTCCGGCCCTTCAGACGCTTTATGCCGATCTCGTCCAGCAAGTTCTGGACCGCGGCGAGAAACCCGCGTCCGTTTACACCCAGAAAAAGGGCGGCGTTGCATTTCTCTACGCACGGCGCACGGTGGGGGCAGTACGTCTCGACCGGTATTTGGGGCTTTCCGATGATCCGGCGACCCAGAGCCTCGCGGAGGCAATTCGCCGCGCGCAAGATCTGGCGCGCCAAGGGCGAAAGACCGTAAGCCTTCTGAAACGGGCCGGAATTCCGGCTCCCACCATTTCGCTCGGGCGTGTTCTCGACGCCATGTCGGATGCTGGGCTGTTCTCCACCGGCGTGCTTGTTGGCACCGCCGCTTATCAATGTTATTCGCCCATCGTTGGCGCGGCACTTCCCGCTGCCTCGTTGATGACCCAGGATGCCGATTTTGCAACCGCCACGCTGGCAATCGCCGCTGATGACGGCGAAGCCACAATGCTCGACGTCCTGCAGCGTGCCGACGCGAGTTTTCGCGGTGTACCGGGCCTCAAGTCACTAGCGCCGCCATCCTCCTTCCGGAGCGCTGACGGTTTCAGGGTGGATATGCTGACACCGGTGTTCCGGCGCAATGATCCTGATCCGATGCCTCTGCCGAAGCTCAAGGCAGGCGCAACACCCTTGCAATATCTAAGCTGGCTGATTGCCGATCCGGTGCCAGCCGTCGTCCTGGCAGCTTCGGGCATCCTCGTGCGCGTCCCCACCCCGGCGCGATTCGCAGTTCACAAGTTGATTGTCGCCCAACGGCGCCGAAGCGGCGAAAGGTTGAAGCGGCAGAAGGATCTGCTCCAAGCCAAGGCATTGATGACAGTTCTAGCCGAAACCGATCCGGAACAACTTGCAACGGCACTGCGTTCCGCCAGGGCCCATGGCAAGGACGGATGGAGCGAGCCAATCCGGAAATCACTGGTGGAACTGGCAATATAAGGTTGCGCCATTTTATTAGCGTTGCTAATAGTTCTCTATGAAACTGGCCGACTGGCTCATTAATAGCGACACATCGCAATCGGAGCTGGCGCGGCGGCTGGGGGTGACCCAGGGGCGCGTGTCGCAGCTGGTGGGGGGGGCTTTGCCGTCCCTTGAGTTGGCGAAGAAGATTGCCGCCGCCACAGGCCAGAAGGTCAAGCCGCAGGATTTTGGAGATCAGCACATGGTGAAGGAACAGCGGCTCGACAGCGTCGAGGAAGCGATCAAGGCGATTGCCAATGGCGAAATGGTGGTGGTGGTCGATGATGATGACCGCGAGAACGAAGGCGACCTGATCGGGGCCGCCGCCAAGATCACGCCGGAACAGATGGCCTTCATGGTGCGCCACACGAGCGGTATCGTCTGTACGCCGATCACCGCGGAGGACGCCAAGCGGCTGAAGCTCGATCCCATGGTGGCGCTGAACGATGCGCCGATGGGCACCGCCTTCACCGTCACCATCGACTACAAGGAAGGCCTCACAACCGGCATTTCTGCCAAGGAACGCGCCGCCACGGCCCATGCGCTCGCCAACCGCAATGTGGTGGCGGACGATTTCGTCAGGCCCGGCCACATTTTCCCGCTGGTGGCCAAGTCCGGCGGCGTGCTGATGCGCTCTGGGCACACAGAGGCCGCTGTCGATCTCGTCAAGCTTGCAGGCTTGCATCCGGCAGGTGTCATCTGCGAACTCGTCAACGACGACGGCACGGTGAAGCGTGGGCCCCAGGTCATGGCCTTTGCGCGCGAATTTGGCTTCAAGATCATCTCGGTCGCCGATCTTATCGCCTACCGCCAACGCCGCGAGCGGCTGGTAGAGCAGGTCTCGCAATTCGATGTCGAAACCGCCATCGGTAAGGCAAAGGGCTTTGCCTATGTGACGCCGTTCGACCAGGTGGAACAATTGGCGCTGGTGTTCGGTGATGTGTCGTCGGGCAAATCCGTTCCGGTGCGGCTGCATCGAGAGAATGTGCTGGAAGATGTGTTCGGCACGCGCGGCACGCTCAACCAGGTGTTCGAGATTTTCAAGCGCGAGGGCGCGGGCATCCTCGTCTATCTGCAGGAGGGTGCCGCAGGCGTTCCGGCGGGCCAGCTGGCAGCTGAGAAATCCGGTAGTGCCAAGCAGCGCGAACAGGTCTGGCGCGATGTTGGCCTTGGCGCGCAAATCCTCCGCGATCTCAATGTCAGCTCGATCCGCCTGGTGTCCTCGTCTAACCGGCATTATGTCGGCCTCGCCGGCTTCGGCATCGAGATCAGCGAGACGTTGAAAATCGACGGCTAGAACTTTTTTTGCGAATCCTCCGGCTTGCGTTAGGCTCGGGCGCATGCCCCGGCTCAAGGTCAAGACCGCCAAGACCCCGACCATCATTGGATGGAAGGAACATGTGACCCTGCCCGATCTCGGCATCCGAAAGTTCGTTGCGAAAATCGATACGGGCGCAACCTATTGCGCACTGCATGCGACCGAGATTGCGGTCAGCCACGGAATGGTGTCGTTCCGTTTCGAGGGCGGCGAGACGGTGACAACTGAACTTGCGGGCCGCAAGCGGATCGTTAGCTCCAATGGCCAGAGTGATTCACGCCCGCTGATTTCCACGCGCGTGAAGATCGGTCAAAAGCTGATGCGCACTGATGTGACGCTCATCGACCGCTCGACCATGAAGGACAAGATGCTCATCGGGCGCAAATTCCTCAGCGGCCGCTACCTCGTCGACTCCAAGCGCTCGTTCATGCTCACGGTCAAGAAAAAGAAACGCAAGGCAAAATGAAAATCGCACTGCTGACCCGCAACCCGAAACTCTATTCGCACAAGCGCCTGATCGAGACGGCGCAGGCGCGCGGCCACGAGATCGTGCCCATCGACTATCTCAAATGCTACATGAACATCACATCCAAAAAACCAGAGCTGCGCTTCATGGGTGAGAAGCTCGAGGGCTTCGAGGCGGTAATCCCGCGCATCGCCGCATCGCATACGTTCTATGGACTCGCCGTGCTGCGGCAATTCGAGATGATGGGTGTCTATCCGCTGAACGAGTCGGTCGCCATTGGCCGCTCGCGCGACAAACTGCGCTCTTTGCAGTTGCTGGCGCGCGATGGCGTGGGGCTACCCGTCACCGCCTTCGCCAATGATTCAACGCGCACTGACGACGTGTTGAAGATCGTCGGCGGGGCGCCTGTCGTCGTCAAATTGCTGGAAGGAACCCAAGGCATCGGCGTGGTCTTGAGCGAAACGCATAAATCCGCGAAGTCAGTGGTCGAGGCCTTTCACGGCGCCAACATCGCCATCTTGGTGCAGGAGTTCATCAAGGAAGCCGAAGGCCGCGACATCCGCGCTTTCGTCGTTGGCCGCCGCATCATCGCAACGATGGAGCGCAAGGGTGCGGAAGATGACTTCCGTTCCAACTTGCATCGCGGCGGTTCCGCAAAAGAAGTGGAGCTCAGCCCGGCGGAAAGACTGACCGCGTTGAAAGCGGCCAAATCCATGGGACTCAATGTGGCAGGTGTTGACATGCTGCGCTCGGCGCATGGCCCAGTGGTAATGGAAGTCAATTCCTCGCCGGGCCTTGAGGGCATCGAGAAGGCCACCGACATCGATGTGGCCGGTGCCATCATCGGGTTTATCGAGAAAAACGCCAAGCCCGGCAAGACCAGGACCAGGGGCAAGGGATGAGCGGCTTTCAAATCGGCGATGTGACGGTTGCACCCGGCACGCGGGCGACGATCGACCTTCCTGTCAGCACGTTGTCCAATCACACGCGCATGTCGTTGCCCGTGCATGTCGTTCATGGCGAGACCAAAGGACCGGTGATGTTCGTGTCCGCCGCCATTCATGGCGATGAAATTGTTGGTGTCGAGGTCATCCGCCGGGTGCTCGCGCATCCAGCACTGGGAACCTTAAGCGGCACGCTGCTGGCGATCCCCATCGTCAACAGTTTCGGCTTTCTCAATCACACCCGCTACATGCCGGACCGGCGCGACCTCAACCGCTCGTTTCCCGGCTCCGACCGCGGCTCACTGGCCTCGCTGCTGGCCGATCTGTTCTTCCGCGAAGTCGTGTTGCGCAGTCAGTACGGCATCGATTTCCACACAGCAGCACTTCACCGTACAAACCTGCCGCAGGTGCGGCTTGCGCCGGATGAGCCGGAACTCTTGCAGATGGCAGAGGCCTTTGCGCCGCCGGTCATTCTGGTGTCGCGCTTACGCGAAAAGTCCTTGCGGCTGTGCGCCGGAGACGTGGGCGTCAAGGTGCTGCTCTATGAAGGTGGTGAAGCGCTGCGCTTTGATGAAGCCGCCATCGACATGGGTGTCAAAGGCTGCCTGCGGGTGATGGCGCATCTCGGCATGGTTGAGCCGGTGGCGAAGAAAGCGGCGGGGGAGACCGTATTCTCCGATGCGAGTTCCTGGGTCAGGGCGCCGGAAGGCGGCATCCTCCACACGATGCGGCGCACCGGTGACCGGGTGGGCAAACGTGAAGTCATCGGCGTCGTCGCTGATCCGCTCGGCACCAGTTCGGTTCCGGTGGTATCGGAAGATGACGGAATCATCGTCGGCCGCAGCCATCTGCCGATCGTCAACAAAGGTGACGCACTGTTTCATATCGCCCGGTCGAAGCCGCTTGCCAGCATCAAAGCCAAGTCGAAGGCAGAGGCGACGGCGGATCTGTTGGACGAAGACGAAATTCTCTGAGTGCGCGCCACGTGATGGTCGCTGGAATGGCGGGAGAACTGTGATCCACGGCCAACGGATTGGCGCATGCGACCTCGCTCCGCAGCACTTTCAACGGCGCATCGTGAAAACAACATTGGCGGTTTGAGTGGGTAACAAACTGGTTGACGTCGTCGGATTGAATGACGACGCAGCCAATGCCGAGATGATAACTTCGGCGACAGTGAACAACGGAACTGAAATTGGTGCGTGACTTGCTTTCACAACGTCTAGATGTGAAGGCGTGAAACAGCCGACGATCATCACGGCGGAACGGAAGAGCGGCGTGTTGGCGGCGCTGTGCGACGGGAAGCCGATTGCAGAAATACTTTGACCGGCTGACAGAAAGTAAGTAATGTGTTAGTTCGTGACTAACTTGTGACTATTTCTGAACATCAGACACAAGGAGATCCATGGCATGCGTGCCTCAGTTATTGCAGCTATTTCCGCGATCTGTCTGGCGAGTGTTCCGGCTTATGCTGACAACCTGCCGTCAACATCGAAGCGCATCATTAATGGTGCGCGAATAGATGTGGAGACGCAACGTTCGCGCGGCCTGGTCACTGTGAACGGTGGCTGCAGCGGCACGATGCTCACACATAAGTGGGTGATCACCGCCGATCACTGCATCACGACCGATGGAAATATTGGCGGACCGCCAGTTGCATTTGCCAATCTTGCCGTTACTGCGACGTGGTCAACCACGACTGCACGGCCAACGCAGTATGTGCGGTTTTCCGGCGCGCCGAGTAATCTCGATATTGCCCTTGTGGAACTCGGCAACGTCGATATGGGTGGGCCAGTCCGTGCCCTGCCAGAACTTGATACCGGAGCTCTGGCGGCCAACATCGATATCCTGAAGAGCGGTCAAGGCTTTTCGTTCTTTGCGCGGCGCGATCCGGGACCGCCGCCACGCGATATCGCCTCGGGCGGGCTTGGCGTTTATCGCGAGGCGCTGTTTACCGCGAGCAACATCCAGACCGATTCCTATCAGCTGCTGATGAACGCCAACAATCAGGTGGGCGCCGCCGGTGACAGCGGCAGCTCGGACATGATGCTTCGGGCTGGGCAAGCGCCCCTGATGGTGGGGATCCAGACCACCTGTAACAGGACGTCATGCCTTCCCGGCCGAGTCTGCAACGCCGCCGATCCGTGGACCTGGGCGACCGGGATCAGCCGCTGCACGAGCGGCCGCATCGCGCCAATCCGCGATGCCATCGTGAGAGCCGCCTGCGACCAGAAAGGGAACGTGCTGCTGCGGCCAACGTTCGGCAATTCGCGATGGCGTTGCGCGCCGCGTTCGATCAGATCCTTTCAGGTCATCGATTTGCTGCTGATGACCAACAACTGACGCCGATTGGAAACGAGAATCTTGAAGTGAACTTACAGGAGTTAGCCATGTCACTCTCTCTTCGCACAAAGATTGCGGTTGCCACAGCCACGTTTCTGGGGTTGGCCGGAACCATGATCAGTCCGTCGATTGCCGCCCCCACGTTTTCGCCCTGGGCCCGCGTTATCAGCATGCAAGTGGGTTGGGTCGTGGACCGTATGCTGGTGTTCCCCAATACGCCCGCATTGACCAATCCCGATGGATGCCCGATCACGACGAATGGCTACATCATCAAAGAGACCGATCCGGATCGGAAGACGTCGTATGCGATGCTTCTTTCGGCGGTTCTCAACCAGCGCGAAGCTTCCATGGTGATCGACGGCTGTTTTGAAGGCCGGCCGCGGATCATCAGCGTCGCGATCCGGTGAGCCTATCGGTAGAGTCTGCTTCCGGCCGGCTCTCGATGGAGTGGTGAATGCAATGGAAACGGCCAATGCATACCTATGATCCGCCACTCATGGTGATTGGGTAGCTATAGGCCGCATCGCCCCATAGCGCCTTGACCCGGGCATCGCGACCGCAGCCTTCGCGGTAACGGGCATAGGCATCCGACTGCTTGATATAGCCAAAGCGCGTGAGCACGCGATTGGTTCCAACATAATAGTCCTGATGATAGTCTTCAGCGGGATAGAAGGACGTGGTCTCGCTGACCTTGACGGCGAGCGGCTGATCAAGAGTTTTCTGGGCGGCGTCAAGTGCGCGTGCCGTCGCTTGCTTTTGTTCCGGATTCAATGGGAACAGCGCGGGAATGTAGCTTTCTCCACGGTCGCAGAACTGGCCGCCGCCATCGACAGCATCAATGGTCCGTAGAAAATGCGCCGTCAGCGCTTCATAGCTGATGAGTTTGGGATCGAACTCGACTTTCACTGCCTCGGTGTAGCCCTCGTGATTGTCGTAGGTCGGATCAGCGGCCTGTCCGCCAGCGTAACCAGATACTGTCGCACTCACGCCCTTGACATGATCCATGTCAGACTCGACGCACCAGAAGCAGCCACCGGCGAAGATGGCCGTTTCAGCATTAGCGAAAGTTGCCGATCCGAACATGACCGAGGTCGCAATCAGCAGGCCTGAAACAATATTGCGCATGAGTATTTCTCCTTAACATGAGAATAGCTGCGCCAGTCCCGCCAAGCACTACAAGGCTTCGCACAGTTGCGTGACTGCGGCGTGAGCGCCGCTACGCGAAACCGATCCGTCATCTTTCGCGCAAGCTGAACATGCCGGATTTTGTGGAATGCTTTATCTTGTCAGGCTGCCGAGAATACCGCGCACCAGGGCTGTACCAATGGAACGGGCGACCGATGAACCAACAGTGCGGCCAACCGAACCGGCGATGTTTTTTACAAAGCGGTCAGTCGCGGTTTCGCGCGACGCTTCCCTGGCCGCGGCCTTGGCCTGCCGTTCGGCTTCGCGTGCCGCGACCTTCTCGGCCGCTGCCTTGGCCTTGTCAGCGACAGCTTGTGCCTTGTCAGCAGCCGCTTGCGCCTTGTCAGCCTCCACCTGCTGCTGGGCGGTGGCGCGATCACCGGCCTTCTTGTGCAGCTTCTCGTAGGCCGATTCGCGGTCTTCGGCAGTTTCATACAAGCCATAGACCGGTGAGTTCTTGATCGTCTTCTGACGCTCCTCAGGCGTAACCGGACCTAAGCGGCTCGACGGCGGGCGGACAAGGGTTCGTTCCACCATGGTGGGAACGCCCTTGGGATCGAGCACCGAAATCAGCGCCTCGCCCTTGCCAAGTCGGGTTATGACCCCCTCGGTCTTGAAGGCCGGATTGGGCCTGAAGGTCGAGGCCGCCGTCTGCACCGCCATTTGCTCGCGTGGCGTATAAGCCCTGAGCGCGTGCTGCACGCGGTTCCCCA
>JANLTS010000080.1:0-9310 GCA_031363045.1 Hyphomicrobiales bacterium | reverse complement strand
AGCCCGCACCGTCGTTGCTTTGGGGAAATCCTTGGGGCACGTGCGATCTTGGGCAGGCGCGATATGATGTATTCGTGTGTCGCAATCAAGAAAAAATATGGGCCGGGCAGAAGTTTTTTATGAATAACCGTTAAGAATTGTTTCCGCCGAAGATCCGCCAGCCGGCAACGAGCCGTGTGAGCGTCGTGACGCAGCACAGCGCGGCATAAAAATAGGCAATCGCCGCAAAGTGAGCAGGCCACAGGCACATGGCGAGAAAGCAGGCAATGGTCTCGGCACCCTCCGTCAGCCCGCCGAGATAGTAGAAGGATTTCGACGGGTAGGCGGTGCTCTTGAGGCCGCGTTTTTCGGCGATGACGGCGAAGGCGAGAAAACTTGTGCCGGTGCCGAGGAAGGCCGCCAGCAGCATGGCAGCCGCCAGGGCGTTGGCGGTGGGATCGCACAGCGCGAAGGCCAGCGGAATTGCCGCGTAGAAGACGAAGTCGAGTGCGATGTCGAGGAAGGCGCCGCGCTCGGTAGCGCCCGACCGGCGCGCCAGCGCGCCGTCGATACCGTCCAGCGCCCGGTTGAACAACAACGGCAGAATGGCCAGCCAGGCGTGACCAAAACCGATCAGCACCGCCGCCAGCATGCCGATTACGAAGCCCGCCAGTGTAACTTGATCAGCCGTGATGTGGCGCGCCGCCAGCCGCTGCGCCACCCACTCGGCCACCGGTTTCAGCAGTGCCAGTGCATAGCGGTCAATCATCGCTCACCTCGCCATTGCGGAGCTTGAGGATCCGCCCGCCCTCGGGCGCATCGGCGCGATCATGGGTCACCATCAGGCAGGGAATGGCGCGGGACTTGAGATGATCGAAGACAAAACTGCGGATCGACTGGCGGAGCTCGGCATCGAGTGTGTTGAAAGGTTCATCCAGCAGCGTGGCGCGCGGCTCCGCCACCAGGGTTCGCATCAACGCGGCACGCGCCCGCTGCCCGCCTGACAACGTATGCGGCGGCCGCTTCGAGAACCCGCTTAGTCCGGCGGAAGCGAGGGCGGCCTCCATCGCCGCCAGCCGTTTCGTGCGGTCGCCGCGCGGCATGCCGAAGAGCAGGTTCTCGCCGACGCTCAAATGCGGAAACAGCAGATCGTCCTGGAACAATCTGCCGATGCGGCGTTGCTCCGGCCTGAGGCGCGAGATGTCCTCGCTATCGAGACGGACGCCGCCGCTGCTGGTGAAGGGCGAGGTGAGATCACCGGCGATCAGCGACAGCAGAGCGGATTTTCCAGACCCGCTTGGCCCCATCACCGTCACGACTTCCCCCGCCGCTACGCTCAGGCTGAAGGGCCGGATCAACACAGCACCGTTGAGCGACACTGAAACAGTCTCGAGCACTAGCGCCATCGCGGCCTTCCGGCCAGTGCGGCGAACAGGAAGGCGAGCAGTGGCGGCATCGCCAGTGCCATCGTGAAAGCCGCACTGAGTGCACGGTTGCCGCCTGAGGACAAGGTCACGGCCGCCATCGGCAAGGTCTCGTAGCGCCCGGCGGCTGCCAGTTGGGCCGGCACGTACTGCACCACGCTGACGGAGAAGCCGACGGCGGCGGCTGTCAGCAACGGTGCTTTGAGCAGCGGCAGCTTGATGGCCCACCAGCGCCGCAACGGTGTTGCCGACAGCGAAGCAGCAACCGCGATGTAACGCGGATCAAGCGAGCGGTAGGGTTTGGTCAGCACTACAGCGACATAGGCCAGTACGGGTGCGAGATGAACCACAAACAATCCGGGCAGCCCACCGGTGAGGCCAAAGCCCAGCAGCAGGCGATATTGTCCGCTGGCCAGCAGGAGCTGCGGCAGCGCCAGCGACAGCGCGGCAAGGCCGAGAAGCCAACGGTCGTATCGCGGCGGTTGTGTCTCATACCACAGCACAACGAGGCCAAGGGCCACCGCACTCGTGACCAACCCCAGCCCGAGGCTGAGCCACAGTGCCGATGACGAGGCGATCAGCAAGCCCCACGCATTGAACGAAAACACCGAAGGCCACAGCGCCGGATAAGGCCATCGCGGCACCAGCGACATGACCGTCAGCAAGACGATGACGGCAACGAACGCTGCCACGACAATGACGAAGTTGACGGTGGCAAGGATGATCGGTGCTGATCTTGACGATGGTCCAGCTATCAAGAAACCTCGCGCCAGCATGCTTACCAACTTGGTACCGAAAGCCGCCAGCACCGTCACGCCAACGAGAATCATGGTCAGGAAAATCGATCCGGCAAGTCCGCGCGCATTGATCGCTGTTTGGGCATCATTGAGATCGTGCCAGACCACAACCGCCAAAGGCGGCGGCTGTGTTGGTCCGATGACCAGCGCCATGTCGACCACCGAGGCACCATAGGAGAAGACGATGACCAGCGGCCACAACAGGCGGCTGAGAATCTGTGGCTGGATGACTCGGAGCCAGATCGAGCCTGCGCCGTGTCCAAGGCTCCGGGCGCTGCGCCATTGACCATCAAGGCTTGCCGCCATGTCGCCTTGCGTCAATTGGCTCCAGATCATCGCGAACAGAAATGGAATTTCCTTGAGGGCCAGCGCCGCGAGAAGTGACAATCCATAGGGGTCTTGCGCCGTCACCCATTGTGGTGGCTGGTCGCCGCCAACCAGCAGGCGGGTCAGGAAGCCGCTGGGCATGATGAGAAACCCAAAGCCCGTGGCAAAGGCCAGATGCGGCAGAGCCATGCCAGCCGCCGCCGCGCCCTGGAGTTTGTTCCACAATGCCGAGCGATAGAAGCCCGCCGCGATGATCAGTGCACTGAGGAGTGCCAGTGCGGTCGAGAAAAATCCGGTGAAGAGCGAAAGCAGCAGCCCGGGCCAGAGTTGCGGATGAGCGAAGATCGCAAACCACGCCGCCGGATCGATGCCAGAGGAGATCGCGGCGGCAAGTGCGGCCACCAGCGGCAAGGCCCAGAGCGCCAGCAACGGCAGCGCGCCGATCTGCTGTCTCATGCGCCGTAGCGCTCGAGCCAGGCAGCCTCGATCAGCGGCACCCAACTGCCATGTGGCTCGGGGATGGCCGGTGCCGGCACCGTGACGGACCCGGGGTCTGCCTGCGCGGTGAAGAGTGCCTTCTGGTCTGCATCAAGCTTTGCCATGTCGAGCACCGTGGGATCGCCCCAGATCTTGAGATCGGCTTTGCGCGCCTGGGCTTCCGGCGACAGCAGGAAGTTTGCCGTGAGCTGGGCTGCTTCCCTGGCTTGCGAATTGATCGGGATGGCGACGAAATGGGTATTGCCGATGGTGCCCGCCGCATGTTGCCAGGCGATGGTGGTGGCCGGCAATTCGCCCGAGGCAACAAGATTGGCTGGTTCATTCGGATTGAAGGTGAGAGCCATCAGCAATTCGCCATCGGCCAATGACTGCTTTACCTGTGCTTGCGATGGCGGGAACTGTTTGCCCTCGCGCCACAGGTGCGGATGCAGCGCGTCGAGGAAGCTGAACATGGGCGCTGCCGCCGCTGTGAATTGATCCCTGTTGATGCTGACGCCAAGCAGACTGCGGTCGGCCATGGTCTCGATCAACGCCTGTTTGACGAAGGTCGTTCCATGGAAATCGGGCGGTGCCGGATAGGTGACGCGGCCCGGATTGGCGGTGGCGAAGGCGAGAAGTTCGAGCATTGATGATGGTGGCGTGCCAAGCTTGGCGCCATCACCGAAGAAGGTCAGCTGGGCCATGCCCCAGGGCGATTCGAGGCCCTCGGTCGATTCGGCGAAATCGACCCGCGTCGTCGGCTTGCCGTCGGTATCGACCAGCGCAAAATTCGGCAGGTCTTCGGCAAAGGGTCCAAACAGCAGGCCTTCCTGCTTCATGGCGCGGAAGTTTTCGCCATTGATCCACACGAGATCGACGCTGCCATCGGTCTTGCCAGATTTCACTTCGTCGCGCACCCGCCGCACCACTTCGGCGGTATCGGTGATCTTCACATGCTCAAGCGTCAGCCCATGGCGGTTTCGCAATTCAGTTGCCGCCCAGGCGATATAGGCATTGATCTGCTCGGAACCCGCCCAAGCATTGAAATAGACCGTCTGGCCCTTGGCCTTGGCCTCGATCTCTGACCAAGCTCCGTCCGCTTGCGCCAGGTTGGCGAGCGAAGCGGTGACGGGCAACATCGCTACAAGGCTTGTAAACCCGCGACGCGTCAGCTTCATGGTCATGAACAAATTCTCCCGTGGGCGCCTGTGTGAAGTGCGTCATAGAACCCCCGGGCCAAAAAGGAAATCACGGCCGGGACAGGAGCTTTCAGTTTACCGTGATCGATCCGTGTTCTTTTATTTCGGCCAGTATTCGGCCTCCGCGCGTCCACGCGTGAGGACGGCGAACTGGTTGGCCTTGACGGCATAGGGTTGGCTCCACGCGCCATGCGGCCAGCGGATGCGGACTTCAGCGGCGTCACTCGCACCCAGGCCGAAATGAATCCACCCCGCCTGACCGGACGCATGACCACCGCCAACGCTGATCTCGCGCAGCATCACCTTGCCGCCGGATTTGACTTCAAGGATGGCACCCGAGGCATTTCGGTTTGAACCGTCCTGCGCCAGCTTGAGTTCGATCCAGTTGCCGGCAGTTGTGCTGGTGTTGAGCCACAGCTTGGCGCTCTCCCAGCGGTTCACCACGACGAGATCGAGCAAGCCATCGAGATTGAAATCCACCATCGCGGCACCACGCCCGACGGCGAAGCTGGCAATGCCGGACGTGCCACCGGCCTCGATGAACTTGCCATCGACCCCTTGCAGCAGGAGATTATTTGGATCCTTCTCGGCAAAATCCGGCATCCTGGCGACGTTGCCCTTGACGATGAGCAGGTCTACCAATCCGTCGTTGTTCACATCCTCGAACTGGGTGTGCCAGCCGGTCGATGGCCGGAGGTCATCACCCATATATGGACGATGCGCGGTGACGCCCTTGGCGTAAGCGATGTCCTTGTAGCCGGGCTGCGGTTTGCCCTCTGGCGGAATGGTGGCGAGCGTTTGCAGCTTGTTGTCGGCCATGCTGCTGAGGGCATAGTCCGGATAGCCATTGGCATCGAGATCATAGCTCGCAATTCCCATGCCCCAGATGCGGAGATATCTCCAGCCTTCGGCCTCGGCATAGAGAGCTGGCGCCTGACCGGCTTCGACGTGCCACATCTGTTCCTGGCCGCCTTCGTAATACTCGCGGTCATTCGACACGCGCAAAGAGGGCGTGCCGGAATTGTCCCAGTCCGTGAACAGCATCGACAGCGCGCAGAAGCTCGGCTTCAGTGCCAGCGGCGCGGCAAAGCCCGTGGCCGCCGCGTTGGGCCGGTGCAGCCAGTTGTCGGTGCATGAACCCCAAGGCGACATTTCTTCCTTGCGGTCGATGTAATTGCCGATGGCGATGGTTGGCCACGCCGCGTCCTTTTCCCAAGTTGCGGCCATGGCGGTTGACCAGGCGTCGCCGCCGTTGAAATCCCAGATCTCATTGGCACGCTCGAACTTGCAGTTCCCAAGACCGCGCATCGCCACGTTCTCGCCGACCCGCAACAGCACGATATCCATGATGCCGTCGTTGTCGATGTCGAGCGGATAGCCGCCGGTCACGGCGCTGAGTTCGAGTCCGCTGGCCTCGGCAGTGAATTTCAACGCGCCGCCGCGCGGGCTGGCATTGCGATAAAAGCTTGCAGGGCTTTCGCCACCCGCCAGCATGAGATCGGGAAATCCATCGGCATTGCAGTCAAAGGCGGCAGCACCCCCGCCGACCATATATTCCCATTCACCGGCATATGCGCTGGTAATGCCAGCGCTCTGCGTTTCATCGGCAAAGCGCGGAACGGCGGGGCCATCGGCGGCAGCGGCGGGTAGGCCGAACACAGCGGTGAGGAACACTGTTGCGGTTGAGAATAATCCAAAACGCATGGTCTACGTCCTCGTCTGCAAGGCGTTGGCATGGGCACCGATGCATCGCCCCTGATCGAGACCGCGTTCGATAGCGGCACGAAAATGAATGCCGCCATAGAGACGCGATATTCCCGCCTCCTCGGCGGCTGCCCAGAAACTCGGGTAGGCGCGCGGTTTGATGCCGTCGCGTTCGTGGGTGGAATCGGTGAAGGCGAAGTTCTCGCCGAACAGGTTCGCCAGCACCACCGCGGCGGCACCCGATTGCGTGCTGTGGCCGCTCGGATACTCCGGGAAGGGTGGTGTGATCAGCAGCGCTTCCCACTTGGGATCGATCAGTTTCTTGATGTAGGTGACCGGCCGCAACAGGTCATAGTCAAACTTCGCCGCCCAGCAGCCAATGAAACCATCGGCCACCGCAATGCCAAGGCGTGCCAGGACATCGGCCACCTGCATGGCATCGGCCTTTTGAGTTTCCAGCAGATTGACGGCAATCCACATCCAGTGGCCAGGCGGCGTTGGCGACAGCATCGGATCATCCGACCAGAATCGGGCGATGGTCTTTTGTTCGGGCGTGAGTTTGTTGCGGGTCTCGCAGACCTCAAGCGCCTCTTTGTAGAAATCCGAGGCTGGGTCTTCGCTATAGGCCGGAGGCGGCGGCAGCGGGCAAGATGTGCCGCTGGGCATGGCGAAGCTGCGGTTCTTGCCCCAGTTGGGCAACAGCGGCATTTGCTGCTGGCCGATGGTGCTGGTTGGTACCCAATGGCCGGGTCCCTTGGTCAGTGCATATTCATAGGGAAAGCCCATGTTTTCGATTTTGGCGCCACCATCGCTCGATGACCACTCAAGGATGTGAGCCATGACAGCCTGGCCATGGGCCTCGCTGCGTTCGATGATGTCCTGGGCCATGCCGTCACGTGCCTCATCTCGGCGCTTGGCGCTGAAGCGCTCCATCACGTGCTGTCCGGTCGGCCCGGTGTTGCCAAAGAAGTCCCGTACCGCGCTTTCGAGCACGGCATTGAGCACGAGCGCTTCGTCATAAGCTTGACCCGCGTCGCGGGGCGCCAGCGGTTTGAGCCCATTAATCTGCCCGGCAAGTGATTTGAGCGCCGTTGAGCCCGAGGCCAGCGCCTCGAACACCCCGACGCCAACATAGGCGAAGGAGCGGCTGGCGACCGGGGGAGAGTAAGTTGGCGTATGCCGCACCAACTCGAGGATAAGTTTGTACCAGGTAAGGATGACGCTTTCTGGAGAAACCGGTCGAGCGGCATTGGCCGGACGCAAAGTGGCACCCGTCAGAATTGCGGTTGCCGAGATAAGAAGAGCGGAACGGCGGGTAAGATGGGTGTTCATGCGATGTCCTTCAGCGCGACCTGCCGCTTGCCAAGACTACCATAGGCAAACACTTCGCGGTCGAGTTGGTGGAGTGCGCCTTCAATGGTGCCCTGGATGATCATGTCAGTGTGAATTGGCACAACTTCGATCTCGACATTGCGGCGCAACTCATCGACGAGCCCGTCATCGATGGCTTGCCGCAGGCTCGGTTCGATGAGATCGATAGCCCGTGTGCCCGGCCCGGCCAGCACGATGCGGGTTGGCGACAGCAGCGCGATCATGCGGGCAAGGCCATAGCCCAGCGCTTCACCGGCCTTGGCATAGGCACCCATGGCTTGGGGATCGCCGTCGCGCGCCGCCGCCTCGAGCGACCGCATTTCTTCCTCGGGAATCCCGGTGAAGGACGGCGGCAAGGAATCGGCATTGCCCGATGCCCAGCGCAGGATGCTGTAATCGGCCGCATAGGCTTCAACGCAGCCGCGCCGGCCGCAGCGGCACAGTGGCCCACCTGGCAGATGATTCATGTGGCCGAACTCGGCCGCCGCACCGGTTGGCCCGTGATAGACCTGGCCGTTGAGAATGAGGCCCATGCCGACGCCATAGCCTATGAACACCACGGCCGCCGTGCCGCTGTAGCGGTCGCGGTTGGTGCCGATCAACCCTTCGGCGATCATGTTGGCATCGTTGGCGATCGAGCAGGCAATACCGAGTTCGTCCTGCACCACGGTGGCAACCGGGATGTTGCGGCGGCGGAAAGCTGGACTCCAGACAATGGTGCCAGCTTGCGAATCTGCGACGCCCTGAACCGCGACACCGATGCGCGCCACCTGGCGGGCCGCCACATGCGAGGCTTTCAGCTGCTTGGCGATCTCGGCGGCGACCGCCTTGCCAAAGCTGGCGGCTTCCGCGTCATAAGTAGCGAGACGCGAGATGCTGCGGCTGATGATTCCGCCGCGGCTGTCGGCCAGTGCTATTTCGATACCATCGATTGAAATTTTCACGGCGACGACATGCGCCGCCTTCGGATTGATGTCGAGCTGGGTCAACGGCCGCCCACGCCGTATTGGCACGACGGGGTGCAATTGCTCTTCTACTTCGTGGACGATGCCGTCGCCGATCAGCTGTGCCGAAATCGACGTGATGGAGGCGGGCGAAAGACCGGTGTGACGGCCAAGCTCGATCCGCGCCAGCGGACCGTTCTGGCGCAAGGCGTCCAAGACCAGCCGCCGGTTCTGGCGGCGAACAAGGTCGCTGTCTGCTTTCTCCCGCATCGCGTTTCCTTCGCAAACGCAGCATTAATTTTGCGTCGCACAAAGTTATTTTTATTTTTTGCATATTGACTCACAAGCCAAATTGCCGCAACATTTTTTTGGACGCCGAAATAAAACAACAGACACGTCCATGGCCCAGGACCTCGTGCGCGCAGGCTCGTCAAAGAGCTGGCTCAGGGAGGCGTCCCACGGGGGCCAGTGCGGCTTGGAGGAGGACCCTAGAATGACCCGTAAATTTCTGACCCTGGCGGCTGGCGCGCTGATGCTCTCCATGTCGTCGATGGCGGCTCAGGCCGCCGGAAAGACGATCGCCGTATCGTGGAAGACCTTCCAGGAAGAGCGCTGGAAGACCGACGAAGCCGCCATCAAGGCGGTTGTTGAGGCCGCTGGCAACACCTATGTGTCGACAGATGCGCAAACTTCCGCCCAGAAGCAGGCCGCCGACATCGAAGGCCTGATCTCGCAGAAGGTCGATGTGATCCTGGTTGTGGCATATGACTCGGACGCCATCCTGCCATCGATCAAGGCCATCAACGATGCTGGCATCAAGGCAATTGCCTATGACGTGCAGTTCGAGGATCCGAATGCACTCTACATCACGTTTGACAACGTCGGTGTGGGCCGCATCATCGCCCAGGAAGTCCAGAAGGCAAAGCCGGAAGGCAACTACGCCTTCATCAAGGGCGACAAGGGCGACCCGAACGCCACCTTCCTGTTCCAGGGCATGATGGAAGTGCTCAAGGAAGGTCTTGATTCCGGCAAGATCAAGAATGTCTGTGAAACATTCACCGACAAATGGGCGCCAGACGTTGCTCAGA
>JANLTS010000070.1:0-8296 GCA_031363045.1 Hyphomicrobiales bacterium | reverse complement strand
CAGCACGGCGGTTGAAACGATTGAAGCAAGGCCGCCGAAGGTCCGCACATGGCCCACGCTTTTCACCAGCCGCGGTGTCACGAATGTGCTGATCAGCAAGCCCGCCGAGTAGCCCGCCATGACGAAGCCGGTGACATCGGTGCCGAACTCCGCCGCATTGGCCTCGACGCTGACCAGCGACCCACTCAAGCCATGCCCGAGGCACAGCAGTGCGGCCGATACCAGCAATGTCCACAAGGAGAAATTCGCCATGGCGGCGGACGCTACAGGATTCTTGATCTGCCGTCCCAGCGATTTGCGGCAGTGGTCACGTGATGACGCCGGCCTGCCGCAACTTGAACCGCAACAAATCGAGATCGAACGGCATCATCAGCACGTCGGCCGCACCTTCGAGGATGGTCTGCCCGAACATGGCGGTATCGGCGTGTTCGGCATAAAGGAAAACCACGGGCGGCTTGCCCTGGGCATTGAAGCGCAAACGCTTCACCAGCTCCTTGGGCGCCACGCCACGTGCATCGGCCGACAGCATGACAACATCTGGTGCATTGTCGTTGCAATAGCGCAAAGCATCGTCCGCACCCGTCATCAGCGATGTCTCGAGCCCGAGGCCCGAAAGCATCTGTTCCAGACACCGCCTGCCCTTGTTATCTTCGTCAATCAGCAGACATTTTGTCATGTCTACAAACCTTTCCAACATCATCACCCAGATGCCCTCGGCCGCCCTGTGACCGACTCCTGCGCGCCGATGGTTAATGAGGCGTTAAGAGCCTTATCCACAGCTTTTCCACAGTCTTTATCCTATTGTTTATGATAGAAAAAACAGGTTTATTAACAGGCTTGTCAACCATGGCGGAATTGCGGCGTTCGCGTCCCGTTCACGACTCGCATCGCGACTCAGTGCAGGCCCTTAACAACCCTGAATTGCGGCATCGGAAAATTCTACTAACAACGCGCTTGAGGTCGATACACTTTGCCTGTCACCCTGCGGATGCTCCAGAGTCCTGTTCTCCTCAGTTGGCAAATTTCGGCAAGGGTCCAGCTCTGTCAGTGTGGTTGGACGTTCAGTTGAAAGCACCGAAAACCAAGTCAGGAAACTCTCTTGCTAATTTATCTCCTGCCAATTACACTTTCACTGGGGGCTTTCTGAGCGGATGTTTGCCGGCTCATGTTTCAGAGAGAAGGTTCTGCCAAGCTAGTTTCCCAACTACTCCGTGCCTGTGCGACGGTGTTTGGCCTGGTCGCCCTGACATCTTCCCTGACTGCGGCGCCCAACGGGGCGATGCCTGCCGACCAACCAGATCCTCCTGGAACGTTTCGCTACATCGGCGCTGACGCAAATGCCACCCGCGACGAGGTGCCTGATCCGGGCTTGCCGACGGATGAACTGAGCGGTGCCGGGGCTGAGAGGCGCGACACCACCGCCCTGACCGACGACCGCTCGGTCAGTGTCCCGACGGGTTGGTGGACGTACACGGGCATCACCGCCTCGTCGGTCACCAGTCTTCTCAATTCCAACGCGGCGCGGCTGACCGACGTTGAGATTCACTCGATTGTCAGCGGCCAACCACGCTTTACGGTACGCATGGTCCGCAGCAGCGGCGCCTATGCCGTACCGGGCTGGTGGTGGTATTTTGGTCAAACCTTCAGTGAGGTCGGGCAGAAGCTTACCGCCAACAACGCCCGGCTGATCGACCTGGAGCCATATGATGCCGGTGGCGGCGTCATACGTTATGCCGCCGTCATGGTGTCGAACACCGGCAGCGCGGCCCGCTCCTGGACTTATCTTTCGGGTGTAAGTTCGAGCCAGATCGCCACCCATCTCGCGGCAAGCAACCGCCGTCTGATCGATCTGGACACTTACTTTGTCGGCGCCTCCAAATTCTACAGCGCCGTGTTCGTGGCCAACACCGGTGCCGATGCCAAATCGTGGCAATGGTGGCTGAACCAGACGTCGGCCGGCGTGGCCGACAAGTTGGTGGCCTTCAACGGCCGCCTGGTGGACCTCGAGCGGCTGCCGAACGGACTCTACAATGCAGTCATGGTGAAAAACACCGGGTCGGACGCCGCGGCCTGGTGGTGGCGGTTAGGTTTCGCCTCGCTTTCCGACCTCAACATCTTTGCCAACCAACTCGCGGTGCGACCGGTTGATGTTGAAACTTACATCGTCAGCGGGCAACGGCGCTACTTCGGCGTATTCATTGACAACGCCAATGCCGCCACACGGCGGATCCGCAATGTGTTTGCAGAACGTTTCCTCGATGCCAGCAACCTCCCCACGCGGGGAATTTTTGAGGCGTACCTGAAGCAGGTGTCGGGCTCCGTGCTTGTCGATCTTAACAGCCGCCGCTCGGCGGAGACTGCAAGCTCCCTCAAATCCTTGCATTTGTTGCACGCGATGCGCCAGGTCCAGGCGGGGCTCACCACCCTGGCGTCGAGTTTCATCTATTATGACTATATCACTGGCACCCTTGACCAGCGCAAAAACGCCTGTCCGGACCCGGCAAAAGAAATCCTGGCAAACCGCCGGACCGACTATAACTTCGAAACAGGCCTCGACGAGATGATGCGCATCTCCGACAACCGTACCACGAGAGGCGTCGTGTTGCGTTACGGCTTCCCTGCCATCAACGCGACAGCTGATGTCGCGGGGCTGGACGGCACCCAGCTGCGCCACAACATCGGTTGCGCCTACTTCAATCTGGCCACCGGCAAATATGATACCGGACTGCGTAACGACACCACAGCCGCCGATCTGGCAAGTATTTTCGAGGGCGTATGGACCTCCAGCCTGCTAAACGGAACGGCGCGCACGGAGTTTCTGGAGTCCGCCAATCCCGCCACTGGCTTGGACCCCGCATCCGATCTCCAGACAATTGTGAACGCCGAGGCAACAGCCCTGGGTAAACTCGCTATTGCCGACGATTTTGGTGCCCTGGTCCGGCGTTGGGGCAAGGGTGGCAGTTATGGCACATGCTTGCCCAATTCAACCGGCGGCTGCGGTCAGGCGGTGATGATCCGATCAGGTGCCGGCATCATCAGTTTCCCCATCAAGGTGTCGGGTCGGACGGCATATCGTACCTATGTTTTTGGCCGCTTCATCTCCGATGTGCCGACGGTGAGCTTCTCCAGCCCTGACATCGCTCTCTATGAGGCCACCTACAACAAAGCGTCGAATGAATTGTACCGGGAGGTCATCCGCTCGGCATTGCTTACTTGGTAAGCCGACCTTGCGGGGGATATCCGCCTGGACAACAACCGTTGGCTGTTGTTGCGTACCAGTCTCTTGCGATTTTGCGGTGATTAGAGTGAGCCGGCGCTCAAATTGGGTGCCGGCTCACAGTTTCGCGCCATGAACTCAAACTTTTAACTTGGCCGCCGCAGCCGCCAGGCTTCGGTGACGGTGGCATACTCGCTATACCCCAGCCGGGCGATCGGCCGCATCGCCGCCGTATCGACGCGGCCATTGGCGATAAAGCGGTCGTCGATGTGAATGCCCACCACCCGGCCCACCACCATGACATAGGGCACCCGTCCACCGTCATCCGGCAACGGCACGATCTGATGCAACCGGCATTCGAGGCAAACGGGGCTTGCCGCCACCCGTGGCGGTTTGATGAAATGGCACGGCGCCTTGGCGAGGCCCGCCAGTTCGAACTCATCGACATCCGGCCCGACACTGGCCGATGACGCATTCATCTGCTCGCGCAAATCCCAGGTCGCCAGGTTCACAGCGAATTCGCCCATTGCCGCACTGTTGGATTCCGAATCTTTCGCAGCACCCGCCCCAAACACCACGTAATGCGGATTGTCCGACATGGCGTTGAAGAAACTATAGGGTGCCAGATTGGCCACGCCCTTTGCCGACAGCGTTGAAATCCAGCCGATGGGCCGCGGTGCGACGATCGCCTTGAACGGATCATTGGGCAATCCGTGGTCGTTCTTCACCGCGTCATAGAACATCAGAGACTCCGCAGCAGGGCCGGCAGTTCCGCCACGCTGGCAATGGTATAGTCAGCCAGATGCGCGATGTCTTCGTGCGCCGCATTGCCCGAGAGCACGGCGATGGCCAGGCCCGCACCACCGTTGCGCGCCTCTTCCATGTCATGCGAATTGTCGCCGACCATGGCGATGGCCGATGCAGGTAAGCCGGTGAAACTGGCAAAGCGCCGGATCATGTCTCCCGATGGCTTGGCCACCGCCACGGTGTCAGCGGCGATGATGTCGTCAAACAGCGCGATCACCCCGGCATGTGCCATATGATTGGTGGCCGAGACATGGCTGTCATTGGTGGCAACGCCCAGCTTCAACCCCATGCCGCGCAGTTCAAGCAAAATGGGTTCCAGCGGCATCAGCGGCGTCAGCTTGCCACGCACGATATGCACATAGCCATGATCGAGAATGCGGACTTTTTCGGCAACCCCTGCCTCATCGATGCCCGGCCACCAGGTCTGCACCAGTTGCCGCGTCGTGCCGCCGGCCAGTATCGAACCAGCGCGGAACTTGGCAGTCTCGCGATCATAGCCAGCCTGCGCCATCAGCGCCTCGGCACCAGCAAGATCGGTGGCAAACAGATCCATCAGCACTTCGCGATAGATTGGCACCCACGTCGCGTTGACGTCGATCAGCGTGCCATCCTTGTCGAACAGAACCCCGTGAATGCTCATGGGCGTGTCCAACGCGTCAGCAAGCTTGCCGCATCAGGCCGTGGCCGGTCTTCCAGTGGTGCTGCAGGCGTACCGAGATAAATCAGCCCCGCCACCCTTTCATGTGGGGCCAGTCCCATGACCTTGGCGATCCCGGCATCATAGGCCACCCAATCAGTATTCCACTGGCAGCCAAGCCCAAGTGCCGTCGCCGCCAAAAGAATATTCATGCACACCGCTCCAGCCGACATCTGCTGTTCCCACAGCGGAATCTTGGGGTGCTCGGCCGCCGTCGAGATCACCGCCAGAACCGTTGGCGCCCGCAGGAACAGACCACCCACCATCGCCAGCGTGGCCTCACCATGTTCAGGATGAAGCTCCTGCCAACGGGTTTTCATCGCCTCGCCAAAACTGACCCTCGCCTCGCCCTCCCACAGGATGAAACGCCACGGGTTGAGCTTGCCGTGGTCAGGGGCCCTCACCGCGCAATCGAGGATTTGGGTCAGTTGCTCAGGGCTCGGGCCCTGCCCGCCCATCGCCTTGGCAGAGGCCGATTTGCGGGTTTGGAGCAGGCTGAGGACGGTCGAGAGATCGTTGAGCTGTGTCATGGTTGCCGCAATCTGGCGATCCGCTAGCCAAAACGCAATGCCGACAATTGCATGGCCGTCATTAACCACTTGTTAATCTTTGCGTTGCCGCCGAAGCTCCACTTGTGGTCTGGTCACAGGTGCCGGCCGGAAGGCAGGGGAGTTGTTCAGAGGGGATAAAGCGTTGCACGATTTCAGCACCCGTGCACAGCAACATCGCTACCGCGGTTTGGGGCATCTGGCCTCCGCCGCGGTGGCGGTGTTTATGTCCGCAACTGCCGCAGCTTATGCCACCCAGCCCTCAGACCTGGAAGTTTCGCGCGCGCCCGAGCCTTCAAGTCTCAGCGCCGAGGTCAGCCGTCCCAGCCATGACGTGGCCATTGAAATCGTTGCACCCGGGCGCGAAGGCTTCCAACTCTCCGCCCGCCTCACCGATGATGGCGGTCAAATTGACTTTCCCATTGCTTGGACAATCAGTGGCATCGACGGCGAAACCATATTTACAGCCGAATCCGCCAACGCCGATGTCAGCGCCGCACCCGGCGATTACGTCGTCGATATCCGCTATGGCGCCTCCCGCCTCGTCAGCACTGTCACGCTGCTCGAAACCAACCGACTCTCGGTGAGCTACGTGCTCAACGCCGGTGGTTTGCGCGTCTTGCCACGGGTACAGAACGTGGGCGCGCCGGCGACACCCGCCATCAGCCGCATCTTCGCGCTCGATACCGTCAACAACGGCAAGCTGGTAGCCGAAAGCCAGATCCCGGGCGAAATCATCCGCCTGCCGGAAGGCGACTACCGGATCGAAAGTCATTTCGCCGCCGGCAATGCCTCGGCCGTCACTGACGTGCATGTGAAGGCCGGCCGCCTCAGCGCCGTTGATATCGATCACAAGGCGGGCCTCGCACGCCTCATCTTCGCCGGTGCGGCCGAAGACGTGATCGAATGGAACGTCCGCGACGGCGGCGGATTGGCGATCGCCACGGCACAGGGACTGCAAGCCGACGTCGTACTGCGTCCCGGGACCTACACCGCCAGTGCCAAGGTCGGAGCCGAAACCCTCACCACCACATTTGACATTGCAACCGGCGAAGCGCGCGATATCATCCTCGGTAACTGAGGAGATTGCGATGCCAGGAACCATGCAGGCAGCGGTGCTACGCCAGATCGGCACGCCGCTGAAGATCGAAACACTCCCCATTCCAGAGCCGCAACGCGGTGAAGTGCTGATCAAGGTTCAAGCCTGCGGCGTCTGCCATTCCGATCTTCATGCCGTCGATGGCGACTGGTCGCCGCTGCCGAACCTGCCCTTGATCCCCGGCCATGAAGTCGTCGGAACTGTCGCGGCACTGGGTGACGGAGTCAATCACTTCAAGGCGGGCGACCGTATTGGTGTGCCATGGCTCTATTCCGCCTGCGGTCATTGCGAATTCTGCCTCTCCGGCATGGAAACCATCTGCCTTCAGGCAGAGGCCACCGGCTATTCAAAGCCCGGCGGTTATGCCGAATACATGATCGCCGATGCCGCCTTCTGCGGCCGCATTCCCGATGCTGCGGATTCCTACGAGCTGGCCCCCATCCTCTGCGCCGGCGTCACCACCTATCGCGGCCTGAAACGCACCGGTGTTCGCCCCGGCCAATGGGTCACGGTGATTGGCATAGGTGGCCTCGGCCACATCGCCGTGCAATATGCCCGCGCCATGGGCATGCGCGTGGCAGCGGTCGATGTCTCGGACGAGAAACTGGCGCTGGCCAAATCCTATGGCGCCGAGATTCTGGTCAATGCCATGGAAACCGATCCTGGTACCGCTATCAAGACCGCCATCGGCGGCAGCCATGGCGCCGTCGTCACCGCCGTTTCGGCCAAGGCCTTCGAGCAATCGTTGTCGGTTTTGCGCAATGGCGGCAGCGTCTGCTGGATCGGCCTGCCCGGTGGCAAGCAGGACGAATTGCGCATGACAATCTCATCCGTCGTCAACGGTGAACTCTCAGTACGCGGGTCAAACGTCGGGACCAGACAGGATCTTCAGGAAGCCGTCGACTTCGCCGCCAATGGCCTCGTCAAGGCGCGTATCGAAAAGCAGCCGCTCGAGGACATCAACGCCATCTTTGCCCGCATGAAAAAGGGCCAGATCACCGGCCGCGTCGTTCTGGCGCTATCGTAGAGACCTCTTCCCTCAACTCTCCGGCAGCGGAATGAATTCTTTTTCATCCCCCGGTACGATAGCAAAGCGCGCCTGTTTCCAATCGTCCTTGGCGGCTTCGATGCGATCCTTCGAAGATGAAACGAAATTCCACCAGACATAACGTGGCCCGTCCATCGGCTCGCCGCCCAACAGCATCAGCCGCGCATTGCTCCGCGCACGGACGGTGATGGCATCGCCCGGGCGGAACACCAGCAGCCGCCCGGCCTCGAACACCTGACCCGCCACGCTGACCTCGCCTTCGAGCACATAGATGCCGCGTTCCTCATGCTCGACCGGCAGCGGCAAGGCCGCACCGGCCTGCAGTTGTACATCGGCATAGAACAGATCCGAATGCGTCTTCACCGGCGAGCGGGCGCCATAGAGCGAGCCCGCCACGACGCGCGCCGAGATGCCGTGGTCCTCGATCACCGGCAATTGCGACATCGCCACATGCTCGAAACTTGGCAGCGTCTCTTCATAGGCCTTCGGCAGAGCCACCCAGCTCTGGATGCCATAGATTTTGCGTTCGCGGGCTTTCTCCTGCTCGGTCGTGCGCTCGGAATGGACGATGCCCTTGCCAGCCGTCATCCAGTTCAACTCGCCGGGCGTGATCGGCTGCTCGGAGCCCAGACTGTCGCGGTGATAAATGGCGCCATCCATCAGCCACGTCACCGTCGCTAAACCGATGTGCGGATGCGGCCTGACGTCAATGCCCTTGCCGGCCTGCATCACCACGGGTCCGAACTGGTCGAAGAAGATGAACGGCCCCACCATCTGCCGCTGTGCTGAAGGCAGTGCACGGCGCACCTCGAAGCCGCCAAGATCGCGGGCCCGCGGCACGATCACCGTTTCGATGGCATCAGCCGCCGCGGCATCGCCC
>JANLTS010000067.1:0-7549 GCA_031363045.1 Hyphomicrobiales bacterium | reverse complement strand
ATCTGACCTCGGCATCATCGGCTACCCTGCGGCGTGACCTCGTGAAGCTAGAAGAGATGGGGCAGGTGCGCCGCGTCCATGGCGGCATAGAAGCTGTTGAGGCTGCCCAGCAGGCAAATCTCTCTGCCCGCTCCTTTGGTGTGAGCCAGACGCTCAACGCCGACCGTAAGCGCTTGGTCGCTGAGGCCGCGGCAGAACTCTGCCAGGATGGAGAGTCGATAATCATCAACGCCGGTTCGACCACCTGGTTTATGGCAGGGTATCTTCGCCGGCACCGCATGCAGATTCTCACTAACTCATTCCCGATTGCCGACGAACTCATCCGCAACAGCAACAACCGAATCGTGCTGCCGGGCGGCGAGGTCTATCGCGAGCAGGGCATCATCCTCTCACCATTTGACGAAGATGCCATCCAACACTTCACGGCAACGCGGATGTTCATGAGTTGCTACTCAATCAGCCCGCTCGGCGTAATCGAAGGAGATCCGCTTATCGCGCGCGCGGAAGCTAAGCTGCTTTCGCGCGCAGAGAAGCTCGTGGTGCTTGTCGACTCAACAAAATTTGAAGCTCGAGGCAGCATGGCAGTGTGCAAGCTGTCGCGAGTCCACACGCTCATAACCGACGATGCGGCCCCACCCCACATTCTGACCCATGCGAGATCAGAAGGGGTTGAGGTGATTGTCGTTCGGAATGAGAAATACAACAAACTGTCCGCAGCATAGGCGGAAATAGTAACTGCAGCAGCAAGGGAGGAAAACATGCTGAAGATGACAAGTCTGCCAAATAGCCTTATCAAGCTTGGGTGCTTGACGGCTCTCACGACAATCCTGATGGCAAGCGCCGCTAGCGCCGAGCCGGCGATGGCGAAGAAAGGTGAAACAGCCAATCTCGTCCTGCTGCCTAAGTTCCTCGGCATCCTGCCGTTCGACCAGGCCAACCGTGGTGCCGAGGAAGCACACAAGGAACTCGAGAACAAAGGCACGTTGCAATACATAGGGCCGACCCCGGAGAACAGCGTGGCCGGCCAGATCGAAATGCTAACGACTGCGACGACGCAGAAGCAAAATGTGGTCATGCTGTCCAACAACGCGGGCGACCAGATATCTGCTGCGGCGGAAGCAGCCCAGGCAGCAGGCACCAAAGTCGTGACATGGGATTCTCCCATTCCATCCGCCAAGGGTGAAACGGTGTTTGTGGCGCAGGTTGACTTCAACCAGATCGGCATCGTGATGGCCGATATGGCTCATTCGATGATGGGCGGCTCAGGCGAATTTGTGGTTCTGTCGGCAACGCCGGACGCAGCCAACCAGAACGCCTGGATTGCCGCCATGAACGAAGCGCTGAAGGGCGACAAGTACAAGGACATGAAATTGGTCGACACAGTCTATGGTGATGACCAGGCAGAGAAGTCCTATAACGCAGCTCTTGCACTTGTCGACAAGCACCCGAACATCAAAGTGATCATGGCGCCGACCTCGGTAGGCATCGTGGCGGCCGCCAAAGCCATGCAGGATGAGAAGTTGTGCGACAAGATAAAGGTCTCAGGACTTGGCGTTCCGGCAGAGATGGTGAGCTATACGATGAACGGCTGCGCGCCAGAGTTTGCCCTGTGGAGCTTCGTCGACCTCGGATATCTAACATACTATACCAGTTACTTGCTGGCGACGGGCGCCATCAAGGGTGAAGTCGGCGAAGAAATCGCTGCCGGACGGATGGGCAACTTCACGATCGAGAAAGATCCGACCCGCGCTGCTGGTAACCGCATCCTAATGGGGCCGTTCACCGTCTACAACAAGGACAATGTTGAAGCCGCTGCAAACTAGCTGCGACTGATACCACTGTTGCGAGGCCGCGCTTGCCGCGGCCTCGTCCATTACTTCCTCGAATACACAGACAGGCAGCCCTTTGGTCGCGCCAATCCTTGAGTTCCGCAACATCTTCAAGAGCTTTGCGATGACGGCAGCTCTTTCAGACATGTCGCTTGCCGTGGTGCCGGGTGAAATTCATGCCATCGTCGGCGAAAACGGCGCAGGCAAGTCAACGCTGATCAAGATTATGACTGGGGTCTATCAGCCCGATTCTGGCGAAATCCTGCACGAAGGTAAGCCGGTTACGATCCGTAATACCTATGGGGCGCAAGCACTCGGTGTCGCGGCAATATATCAGGAGCCCATGGTATTCCCGGATCTAGACGTGGCAGAAAACATCTTCATCAGCCACCGCAATCTCGGCGCATTTATGAATTGGTCCAAGCTCTATCAGAGCTCGGACGAATTGATTGCACGTCTCGGCGTTACACTCGATGTCCGCCGCGCCGCCAGCGGATTGACTTTGGCCGAACAGCAAACGGTGGAAATCGCCAGAGCTCTTTCGCTCAATGTAAAAGTGCTGATCATGGATGAACCCACAGCGTCGCTGTCGGCGCATGAGGTTGAGCGGCTGCTATCAATCGCCAAGGCATTGAAGGCCCGAAGCGTGGCGGTGCTTTATATCAGCCACCGCCTGGATGAAATTTTCAGAATTGCCGACAGGGTCACGGTGTTGCGCGATGGCAAGCACATATCGACCAAGCCTATTGCCGACGTCACCCATGATGGCATGGTGAAGGACATGGTGGGCCGCGCATTGGACAAGTTTGCAACCAAGACCAGAGCCAACGAGCATGGTGCATTGTTGCTTTCCGTCAAGAACTTGGCGCTGGACGGCGTGTTCCGGAACGTGTCCTTCGACCTGCACAAGGGCGAGGTGTTGTGTTTCGCCGGATTGATCGGATCGCGCCGGACCGATGTTGGCCTCGCCCTCTTCGGGATAGCTCCAGCCACACAAGGCAGGATTGAGCTTGACGGCCAGAGTGTCACGATAAGCACGCCACAGCAGGCCATGGAACGCGGCATTGCCTATGTCTCGGAAGACCGGCGCAAGCTGGGGCTCGCCATGACGTTGCCAATTTACGCCAATATCTCACTCCCAAGCCTCAAGAAGTTCTTGCGACGCTTAGGCATCATTGACCGTTCGGCCGAAAATGCCATGGCGGAGAGCTATCGGGAACGGCTATCGATCCGGTCACCCGACGTGAAGATTGATGTAGGAAAGCTTTCGGGCGGTAATCAGCAGAAAGTGATGCTGGCCAAGTGGCTGGAAACCAAACCCCGGCTTCTCATTTTCGATGAACCTACCCGCGGGGTGGACGTCGGTGCCAAGGCGGAGGTGCATAATATCATCCGCGATCTGGCGAAGCAGGGCGTTGCCGTGCTGGTGATCTCGTCCGACCTGCCGGAGGTTATGGCATTGGCGGACCGCGTGCTGGTCATGCGCGAAGGTGAGCAGAAGGGCATTTTCGACATTTCCGACTGCAGCCAGGAACGCGTCATCGCACTGGCCACGGGTCAGGATGCCGAGGCGTCCGCAGCATGATCAAGTCTTTTCGCAGACTGCATCCACAAACACTTCGCATTCTCGCGCTGGCGATCGTCCTGATGCTGACGATTTTGTTCTTTGCCTCACAGATCGATGGTTACTTGTCACCTCGGATGATTAATCGTATTGCAACAAGCGTTGCCGTGATCCTGCCGATCGCCATTGGTCAGGCCATGGTCGTAATGTCCCGCAACATCGACCTTTCGGTCGGCTCGGTGGTTGGCATTGCTGCTTATCTAATCGGTGATTATCTTGGTACGCATCCCGACATTCACCCCCTGTTGGTGGTTGTCATGGCGCTTGGACTTGGGGCTTTTTGTGGCGCGATCAACGGCGCGCTAGTGGCCTATGGACGCGTCCCCTCCATCATCGTAACGCTGGGTACGTTGGCGCTGTTCCGCACCTACCTCGTGGAATATTCAGGCGCCCGCTCCATTACGACGTCCGCCCTGCCGCAATGGCTTGTCGACCTGCCGCAGATGACGATTTTTTCAATTGGCAGCTTCGATATGCGATTGACGGTTGCGATGTCACTTGTCGCGGCGATTGTCTTCTGGGTGGCATTGTCGCGCCTTCGCGTCGCCCGAAAACTGTATGCGGTAGGTTCCAATCCGGATGCGGCCGTTGTTGCCGGGATCAATTCCTCCTTGGTGGTCTTCACAAGTTTTGTGCTCAGCGGCATGCTGGCGGGGCTCGCAGGCTTCATCTTCCTGGCCAAGTTTGGTAATATTACCGTTGTTGCCGGGCTCGGATTTGAGCTCAAATCAGTTGCCGCCGTCGTTGTTGGTGGCGTCAACATATTCGGTGGGTCTGGCTCCATCCTTGGCGTGGTTCTTGGTACAGTGCTTGTCGACACGATCGACAACAGTCTGACGCGTTGGGCAATCGTCAGCGAGTTCTGGCGTGATGCGCTGCTTGGCATGCTAATCATGATCGCAGTGGCAACAGACACCTTCATGACAAGATCATTTGGCCGGATGAAAGGAAAATCCGAGTGATGCTCGCCAAGCTCAAGAGCTGGGAAGGTTTGTTGCTGCTCATCCTCATTGTCACGGTGCTGGTCAATGCTGCGATCGTACCCCAGTTTCTGACAATGCAAAACCAGATCAACCTGTTTCAGTTGTCGATCGAAAAAATTATTGTGGCTCTCGCCATGACATTCATTATCATCAATGCAGAGATTGATCTCTCTGTGGCCTCCATCATGGGTCTGGCGGCCTGTACTTTTGGTGTGTTGGTGGAGAACGGAACACCAGCAGGTATTGCCATCATGTTGTGCCTGATACTGGGTGTATTGGCTGGCGCTTTCAACGCATTCTGGATTGCCTATGTCAAAATTCCGTCGCTTGTGGTCACTCTCGCCATGCTGATCATGTATCGTGGTATTGCCCGCGTCCTGCTGGAGGACCGCGGCATCAACGGCTTCCCGCAGTGGTTCGGTGATCTCGGACAAAAGGCATTCCTTGGCCCGTTTCCATTGGGGCTGTTTATATTCCTTGTTTTGCTGGTCGTACTGGGGCTCGTCCTGCATCGCACTGGATTTGGCCGTGAGGTCTATGTCATTGGGACCAGTGCTGAGGTGGCTCGCTTCTCGGGCGTTCGCGTAGCCCGCGTCAAGACCATATTGTTCATTCTCTCCGGTGTCGTTTCGGCTCTGGCCGGGCTTCTGTATGCGGGGCGGCTCGCATCTGTCCGGGGCGATGCGGCATCGGGCTTCGAACTCGACATCATCACAATGGTGTTGCTCGGCGGCGTCAGCATCTTTGGTGGGCGCGGATCGATCATCGGTGTTCTTTTCTCTATTCTAATTGTGCTCAACTTGCGCAATGGGATGGCGTTGATGAATATCACCGGGCATATCCAGACCGCCGTCATCGGGGTCCTCTTGATCATGTCTGTCCTCGGCCCCAATCTCGCCGAACGCACCAAATCATTAGGCAGCGGTAAGGCGACGGCCTGAATTCTTTCGTGGAGATGGTTTCCGTGGAGCGATTCGCATTCAAGATGTTTCTCAATCCCGGCATGGAGGCCGAATACAAGCGCCGCCATGACGAGATCTGGCCGGAGCTGTTGGACCTGCTGCATGAGGCGGGCATTTCGGAATACTCGATTTATCTCGATCCGGACACCAACATCCTGTTCGCCGCTTTGCTCCGCCGTCAAAGCCATGGTATGGATAGCCTGCCTGGCCATCCGGTGATGCAACGGTGGTGGACCTGTATGGCCGACTTGATGCGCACCAACGAGGAAGGTGAGCCGGTCGCTATCGCGCTTGATCCAGTCTTCTATATGAAGTGATCGCGCCCGGGCTGAAGACCATTTGCCATAGATTCAATGACAAGCGGAGAATTTTGGTGAAATGCAGGGTGTCGAACTTGCATCAGGAACCAACCTTCAACCCGGACCAGCCAACGAAGTCGGATCAATTGCCGAAAGTGATACTGCGGGAAAACCACTAGGCCTGCCCATGGCAGTGGATCTAGCAGCACAGGGTTGAATCTGATAGTATGATGTAAGCCATCTTGCAGCGTATTGATTGAGGAGGACCCTGGTGGGAGATATGGTTCGCAAGGCGTTCACGCTCAGGCTGAAACCTGGATCTCTCGACCAGTATATCTACTGGCACGACAATATCTGGCCAGAGCTCAAGGCTGAAATTTCCAGGCAAGGTATCGCGGAGATCACGCTTTACCAGATCGACGACAACGTCATTCTCTTCTCACGCATCAAGGATGCGGACGCATGGAACCGCCTCTGGGACACCAAGATTCACCATCTCTGGGCGAAGGAGCACATGGAGCCGCTAATGCACTACCGCGATGATGGAGTCGTCGATGCTCGCGAAATGCGCGAAATATGGCACTTCGAACCAATCGCTGCGCGTTGATCAATGACCAGGCCTGATGTCATCATCGTCGGCGCTGGCTCCGCTGGTTGCGCTCTGGCCAATCGCCTTTCCAGTGATCCGCTGTGCAATGTCTTGCTGCTTGAAGCAGGCGGATCAGACGACCGCGACGCCATACGCGTTCCGCAGGAGTACTTCTCGCTTTGGGATACCGATGTCGACTGGCAATATGTTTCCACACCGCAGTCCGGCACCGCAAACCGAACCCACAAGATGCCGCGTGGAAAAGTGCTCGGCGGCACCAGCAGTCTCAACGGCATGGTCTACCTGCGCGGCGCCAAGTCCGACTATGACGGCTGGGCAGCGCAAGGTTGCAGCAGTTGGGACTGGAAGAGCCTCGTGCCGGAGTTCGAGGGCCTCGAGGCATGGCTCAAACCCGCTGTTCTTGATCCGCTCAACGAGCTTTCGCGGTCCATGGTCGACGCCGCTATCGAAGCCGGCTTCCCGCGCAGTTCCACGTTCGATGCCGGCAGGCTCGAAGGCGCCGGCTGGAACAAATCCTGCATCGTCAATGGAGAGCGGAACAACAGCAATCGCGCCTTCCTCCAACCGATTCGTGATCGCAAGAACCTCAGCATCCGCACCAACGCCATCGTCGCGAAACTGGCTATGGACGGAACTCGCACATTGGGCGTGGTGCTTGCCGATGGTACGCGGATTGAAGCGGGTGAAGTCGTACTGTGTGCCGGTGCGTTTGACTCACCCCGCATACTATTGACCTCAGGAATCGGGCCGGCCACCTATCTGACCGAACTCGGACTAGACCCACGCGCCGATCTTGCGGTGGGCGAAAACCTCGTCGATCACCTCTTGATCGGCATTGTCTACAACGCCAAGCGTGAGATCTCCGAGCTAAACGCACTTTGCACCGAGGGTTGTGCGTTCGCGCGGTCATCACCGGACCGGCACGACTGCGACATCGAAATCTCGTTCGCCTCCAAGCCGCATTTTGCCCCCGAGACCAAAGATAACGTGGCGCGGTTTACGATCATCCCCGGCATCTCCAAGCCGAAAAGTCGGGGTAGGCTTCGCCTCACCTCCGCCGACCCGGGCGGGCCATTGGCGATCGATCCCAACTACTTCGACCACCCCGACGACATGACGACAATGATCCACGCCGTGCGGCTAAGCCGCGAGATCGGGCGACAGTCTGCTCTGGCCGAGTGGACGACGGGAGAGTGGTGGCCGGGGACTGATATCGAGACGGACGACGCCATCACCAAGTAT
>JANLTS010000055.1:0-4018 GCA_031363045.1 Hyphomicrobiales bacterium | reverse complement strand
TGGTGCCAACCGAAATCCTGGCGCGGCAGCACGCCCAGACCTTGACGGCACTGTGCGAACCGATGGGGATTTCAGTGGCGCTGCTGACGGGGCGCGACAAGGGCCGAGGCCGCGAGGAAATGCTGGCCAGGGTTCAATCGGGCGAAATTCAACTGGTCATCGGAACCCATGCGCTGTTTCAGGACGATGTCGTCTTCAACGATCTGGGTCTCGTGGTGATCGACGAGCAGCATCGCTTCGGCGTGCATCAGCGCCTGGCATTGCAGGCCAAGGCGGGCGGCGCCAGCGATCTTCTGGTGATGACGGCAACGCCGATCCCGCGCACCCTGGCGCTCACCATTTATGGCGACATGGACGTCTCCAAACTGACCGAGAAACCGGCGGGCCGCCTGCCGGTCGACACGCGGGTGATCCCGATGTCGCGGCTGGATGAAGTGATCGCCGGTCTTGGCCGTTCGATGGCGCAGGGCGGCCGGGCCTATTGGGTGTGCCCGCTGGTTGAGGAAAGCGAAATTGTGGATCTTGCCGCCGCCGAGGACCGGTTCGCGGCGCTGGCAAGACACTACAAAGGTCAGGTGGGAATGGTGCACGGCCGCATGAAGGGCGCGGACAAGGACAAGGTGATGGCGGATTTCAAGTCCGGCGCTTACAAGCTGCTGGTGTCCACCACCGTCATCGAAGTTGGCGTCGATGTGCCGGAAGCAACCGTGATGGTAATCGAGAATGCCGAACGTTTCGGCCTGGCGCAATTGCATCAGTTGCGCGGCCGCGTCGGGCGCGGGTCAGGTAAATCCTCCTGTCTGCTGCTGTATCAGGAACCTTTGGGCGAAACTGCAAGAGCCCGCCTGTCGATCATGCGCGAAACCGAGGACGGGTTCCGCATCGCCGAAGAAGACCTGAGACTGCGGGGTGCGGGCGAAATGCTGGGCACGCGTCAATCCGGCCTGCCAATGTTCCGCATGGCGGATTTATCCATGGACGGAGATTTGCTGGCGGCGGCCCGCGATGACGCCCAACTGGTGCTGAACCGCGACCCGAGGCTCAAGACGCCACGTGGCGAAGCACTGCGGGTGCTGCTCTATCTGTTCGAGCGCGACGAAGCGATCCGGCTGCTGTCGGCGGGGTGATGGCGTCTCATGCCAGCGGTCATAAGTCTTGATACCGGTAAATGGCGTGGCTTGCAATCCGCTATCAACTTCTCCCGCTGGCGGGAGAAGACGGCGCGGAACGCGCCAGTTGAGGGCCAAGGCCCGGAAATAAAATAGAAATCGTGACTCGTGGGCCGGCCCCTCATCGGGCTCGCCGCTGGCGCGGCGAACCGTCTTCTCCCGCCAGCGGGAGAAGTTGAAATGAGTCATAATCCATGGCCGTTGGTATCATTCAGTCAGGCTCAGCGTCATCTTCCGCCATGGCGCCATGCACGGCGTTGTTCCGGTGTTCGGCCCGCCATTTCTCCGGCGTGACGAAGTGGCCCTGCCAGATGCCGCGCTTGGCTTGTTTGGCTTCAACTTCGGCGGAGACGTAATCAAGACCGTGTTGGCGGTAAGCGATGGCCCATCCCTGCCGCACCATTTCCGCATTGATGTCGCGGCCAGCCGATGCACAGGTGACAACCAGCCTGCGGTAGCGATCGGTCTCGAGAATGCTGCAATCAAGATCCTTGCCAGCAACGAGATTGCGCAGCGCCTTTTGCGCCTCGCGCCCGCATCGATAGCTAACTCCCGTGGCGGATGCGCAGGTCTGGTGCAGCTCCGGCGCATCGATGGCGTGGAGACGGTATTCGCCGTCACCCTTGCGCAATGAATCGCCATCGACCGCGATGAAACCGCCATGCTCCGGCTCCAGCAACCCGCCGCGTTTCAGTGCAAGCAGGACGGCCGCGAGAAGCAGGATGAAGATCACCGTATCTCCCAGTGTGCGCGGAAACGACCGTTTGCCACCTCTCACGTGCGTGGCGTATCCCAGCGCGCCGCGGCATCATCGTCACTGTCCTTGGCCGCGACCCAAGTGGCGCCGCCCGCACCCTCTTCGAGCTTCCAGAAGGGTGCCTTGGTCTTCAGCCAGTCGATCAGGAAGTGGCAGGCCTCGAAGGCAGCCTCGCGATGGGCGGATGCGGTGATCACCAGCACGATGTCGTCTCCCGGCTCCAGCCGTCCATAGCGGTGAATGATGAGGCTGTCGTCGAGTGGCCAGCGGCGATGGGCTTCCGCTTCGATCTCCCGCAGTGCCTTCTCCGTCATGCCGGGATAATGCTCCAGCGTCATCGCCTTGACATCTGTACCGCCGGATACATCGCGCACCGTGCCGAGGAACATCACAGTACCGCCGATATTGGTCTTGCCGGCCTTGAGCTTGTGGAGCTCGACACCCGAATCGAAGGCTTTTTCCTGTACGCGGATCATGGACCCATTGTGCCCGTGCCCGGACAGATCTTCAATTGCCAGATGTGAGGCTAGATTTTAGCCCTAAGGATTTCAGTGTTGCGAAACCTTTCCGCGGATTGAGCAACAGGCCCTCGACATCGGGATAAATGCGCGGTGCCGCCCACGGACCCTTGACGACAGTCTTCACCGGAAGGCCAGACAATGTGCCATCGGCAGCGACAAGTTTGGGATCGGCTCGGAGATCGGCCGCGCGGCGTAACAGATCGATGTCCCCCGTCACCGTCACTGTGATCGCCGGACTGGTGAGTTTCAGATCGCTGATCGTGGCGATACCGTCGGCCACCACGAAGTCGGCTGTAATGGCTGAGAACGCCGTTCGCGACGGTGTGCCGAGCAGCCAGCCGTCAACGATGCGCTGGCTGGTCTGGCCCAGCAGCGCCACCACGTCTGGACCTGCAATGGCGCCGCCGTTGAGTGACAAGCTGGCCTTGCCTTTCAACGTACCGATGATTTCTTCCTGCGTCTCGCCGCTACCCGTCAGGTCAGCGGCGAACGAGCCCGACCCTGAAAGCCAGTCCAGTCCCAGGACAACAGGCAGCATCGCGCCTGCATCCACGCCTTCGGCCGAGACGTTGGCATTGAAAATAAGCGGCGAAGCATTGGAATCGATCGTCACCCCGCCAGTAAGACTTGAGCCATCCGCCGGGCGGACCGTTACGGACGCCTGCAATTTTCCGCCGGCGGACGCCGCCACCAACCGTGCCGGCTGGTCCCTCAGCGACCCATAGCTGAAGGCCGGCGTTTCAAGCGTAATTTCGGCATCGAATTGCTTCAGCGTGGCAAAGCCCAAGGGTGAGCGGCCCCACTCCCCCGGTTTGGCGCTGGACGCCGGCACGAAACCATCGAGCACAAAGTGCGGTGCGGAAAGCTTTGCTTGCAGTTTCGGCACGGCATTTCGCGTGTCGATGGCCAGATCCCCGAAGACTTCCGATTGATCGAGCGAGACAGTCGCATTGCGGATCGCAAAGGCGCGGCCACTGCTGTCGAACCCGCCCGAGATCGACAAAGCGCCGTAGGAAGGTCCATCCTCGATGGCCAGCCCGGCCCAACGCGCCGCCTGCCGCAAATTGGTGACGGAGATGTCAATCGGGCCTGCAATGTTCAAGACATTGGACACCGACAAGCGGCCATCGAATCCGGCTTTGATTTCCGGCGTTTCAAAACTCATTGTAAATGGCGAGCCGTCTTCATGCAGGCGCCGCATGGATTTCAGCTCCATGTCGAAGCGCGCCAGCCGCCCGCGCAGCTCCGAGCTGCCGATGAACGCTACTCGCCCTTCCTTGCTGATATTGACGTCGCCATTCACATTGCCAAGGGCGAGTGACTGGCCATTGCGCGCATCGAAATAGCGGATGACACTTGACTTGAGATGCAGCGAAAGCGGTGCGGCGGCGGCCGTCGTTGCGAAGTTCCAGCTGACGCGGTCACGCTCATCGACGAGCAGGGCAATGTCGGCCCCTTCAAGCGTCAGCGCCGAATGATCCGGGCTCACGCCGAAGAGTTGTGCGAGGCCAATGGGAATGCTGAGTTTTTGCGTGCTGATGAGGAGGTCTTCGATCCCGCCGGGGGAATTC
>JANLTS010000031.1:0-2191 GCA_031363045.1 Hyphomicrobiales bacterium | reverse complement strand
GAAACATCCAACGCGAAGCCCGCGCCAACGGGTTCAAGACGCGGCCGCTCTGGCCCATGATCATCTTGCGATCGCCCAAAGGCTGGACCGGCCCAAAGGTGGTTGATGGCAAGCCAACCGAAGGCACGTTCCGGTCGCACCAGGTGCCGATGGGCGAGATGGACAAGCCGGGGCATCTGGCGCTCTTGGAAAGCTGGATGAAGAGCTACCGGCCGGACGAGTTGTTCGACGATGCGGGGACGTTTCGCGCCGAACTCGCTGACCTGGCTCCAGAGGGCATGCGCCGCATGAGTGCCAATCCACATGCCAATGGCGGCCTCTTGTTGCAGGATCTGCATCTGCCCGATTACACGGAATACGCAGTGGCGGTGGCCCTACCCGGCGCGGTGAGCGCGGAAGCCACCCGCGTGCAAGGGCAGTTCATCCGCGATGTGATCAAGCACAATCCGGACAACTTTCGCGTCTTCAGCCCGGATGAAACGACCTCGAACCGCTGGAACGCCGTATTCGAAGTCACCAACCGCTGCTCGACCGCCGAGATTTTCGACTTCGACGACCACGTGGCACCGGATGGCCGGGTCATGGAAATGCTGAGCGAGCACCAATGCGAGGGCTGGCTTGAAGGCTATCTGCTCACCGGCCGGCACGGTTTCTTTCCTTGCTACGAAGCGTTCATTCACATCATCGATTCGATGTTCAACCAGCATGCCAAGTGGCTGAAAGTGACGCGCGGCATTCCCTGGCGCCGCCCAATCGCCTCGCTGAATTACCTGCTCACGTCGCATGTCTGGCGTCAGGACCACAACGGCTTCACCCATCAGGATCCGGGCTTCATCGACCACGTGGTCAATAAGAAAGCCGAGGTCATCCGTGTGTATCTGCCTCCCGATGCCAACACGCTGCTGTCGGTGACGGACCATTGCTTGCGCAGCCGTAACTACGTGAATGTCATCATCGCCGGCAAACAACCCTCTCCCCAGTGGCTCGGCATGGACGCCGCCATCCTACATTGCGCTGCCGGAATTGGGATTTGGCACTGGGCGGGCAATGGCGGCGGCGGCGAACCGGACGTCATCATGGCGTGCTGCGGTGATGTGCCGACGCTTGAAACCATGGCCGCTGTCGATTTGCTGCGGACGCATTTTCCGAAGCTGAAAATCCGCGTTGTTAACGTCGTCGATCTGATGAAGCTCCAGTCGCGGAGCGACCATCCGCACGGCTTGAGCGATACGGAGTTTGACCGATTCTTCACAGTCGATAGGCCGGTCATATTCGCCTATCATGGCTATCCCGCGCTCATCCACCGGCTCACCTATCGCCGCGCCAACCACAGGAATTTTCATGTGCATGGCTACAAGGAAGAAGGCACCACGAGCACGCCGTTCGACCAGGTGGTGATGAACGGCCTCGACCGCTTCCACCTCGTGGCCAATGTCATAGATCGCGTGCTGCAACTAGGTGCCAGCGCGGCCCACGTAAAACAAGCCGTCAGCGACAAGCTTGTCGAACACAAACGCTACATCGCCGAACACGGTGAGGACATGCCGGAAATCCGCAACTGGCAATGGGCTGCGAGCGCGTAGTCCCATGCCATTGCTTCAACGCCTGTATTTGGTTCGCCACGGAGAAACGGCGTGGTCGCTCTCCGGCCGACATACGGGACGAACCGACATTCCATTGACTGGAAAGGGCGAACAGGAGGCCCGCACGCTGGCGGGGCGGCTCTATGGCGTCAGTTTCAACCACGTGTTCACCAGTCCGCTCCAACGCGCACGCCGATCAGCCGAGTTGGCGGCATTGAACAGGCCTGCGGAAATCGATCCCGATCTCGCGGAGTGGGACTACGGGGATTACGATGGCCTGCGGACAGATGAAATTCGAACGGAATGGCCAGACTGGAATATCTTCAAGGACGGCTGCCCGCAGGGTGAATCGCCAACCCAGGTTTCCTTGCGCGCGGATCGGGTCATTGCCAGACTCCGGAAATTGGAGGGCGATATCGCCGTCTTTTCGCACGGCCACTTCGGACGCGCCCTCGCTGCGCGTTGGATCGGACTGGGGATAGAACAGGCACTGCATTTTCTTCTTGCCACGGCGTCACTCAGCATTCTGGGTTACGGCCATAAGCTTGCCGAAGAGCCGGCAATCATCTTGTGGAATGCTTTGCCGGATGAAACTTTCATTGATTAGC
>JANLTS010000681.1:0-1942 GCA_031363045.1 Hyphomicrobiales bacterium | reverse complement strand
GCCTTTGCCGGGTCGGGCGAAGGCCCGCCAGGCGAAGCCGGTCTACTAATTCTTTTTCCTGCAACATCATCGCTTTGATCCTTATATCAGAAACTGATCCGGCAAAGCAATCCTGCCACCAATGCGACCCGTGCGCACAGTGCAAACCGGGCTTGGACCCCCCATTTCCATGTGATAGGAACGTCAACATCCCGGCCAGGTTCGGGGATCTTTAGGGCGGCAATCGGCAATGACCACGCAGAAATCGAGCTATAACTTCAACGAAATCTTGGCATGTGGCCGAGGTGAACTCTTCGGGCCAGGAAATGCCCAGCTGCCCCTGCCTCCCATGCTGATGTTCGATCGGATCACCGAGATTTCCAAGAATGGCGGTTCCACAGGACTTGGAAAAGTAGTCGCGGAACTCGATGTTAAAGCAGATCTGTGGTTTTTTCCGTGTCACTTCAAGGGTGACCCCGTAATGCCGGGATGCCTCGGCCTCGATGCGCTTTGGCAACTTACGGGATTCTTCCTTGGCTGGCTCGGCGAACCGGGAAAGGGCCGTGCCCTTGGCGTTGGCGAAGTCAAGCTCGGCGGCATGGTTACTCCTGCCGTGAAAAAAGTGACTTATGAAGTGGATGTTACGCGGTTGATCCTGCGCAAACTCAAATTGGCGGTTGCCAACGGCATTATGCGCGCCGATGGCGAAGCAGTATACCACGTCACCGATATGAAGGTCGGACTGTTCCAACCGTCGGCCTGAGAAAGAGGATAGGAAGATGCGGCGAGTCGTCGTCACTGGTCTCGGCATCGTGTCGAGCATCGGCAATAACGTCCAGGAAGTTTTGAATTCGCTCCCTGATGCCAAGTCCGGCATTGTCAAGGCCGAGTCATACGAGAAGCTGGGCTTCCGCTGTCAGGTCCATGGTGCACCCACCTATGATCTCGACACCATAGACCGCCGCGTGCGGCGTTTCATGGGCGATGGTGCTGCCTGGAACTATGTCGCCATGCAGCAGGCCATCGTCGATTCAGGGCTTGAAGAGAGCGACGTCAAGAACGACCGCACTGGCATCATCATGGGTTCCGGCGGTCCCTCAACCCGTACCATTGTCGCCGCTGCCGACACGGCCCGGGAAAAGGGTCCCAAGCGCGTCGGCCCGTTTGCCGTGCCTGCAGCCATGTCGAGCACCAATTCGGCGACGCTGGCCACGCCCTTCGGTATTCGCGGCGTAAACTATTCGATTTCATCGGCGTGTTCGACGTCGGCGCATTGCGTCGGCAACGCGGCGGAACTGATCCAGTGGGGCAAACAGGACATCATGTTCGCGGGTGGCGGCGAGGAACTCGACTGGACATTGTCCGTGCTGTTCGACGCGATGGGCGCCATGTCGACCAAGTTCAATGCCACGCCCTACAAGGCATCCCGCGCCTATGACAAGAATCGCGATGGCTTCGTGATCGCCGGCGGTGCTGGAACCGTCGTGCTCGAAGAGCTGGAACACGCCAAAGCGCGTGGTGCCAGGATTTATGCCGAACTCACCGGCTATGGTGCCACATCGGATGGATATGACATGGTGCAGCCTTCCGGTGAGGGTGCCACCCGCTGCATGCGCCAGGCCATGGCAACGGTGAAGGAGAAGATCGACTACATCAATCCGCATGCTACTTCGACGCCGATTGGCGACAGGAAGGAGATCGAGGCGATCCGCGCCGTGTTCGGCAGTGATATTCCCGCCATCTCCGGTACAAAGTCATTGACCGGCCACTCGATGGGAGCAACAGGCGTGCAGGAAGCGATCTACTCGATCCTCATGATGCAGAATGGTTTCATTTGCGAGAGCGCCAACATCGAGGAATTGGATCCAGAATTCGCCGACATCCCGATCGTCCGTAAACGGATTGATAACGCCAAGATCGATGTGGTGATGTCGAACAGCTTCGGCTTCGGCGGCACCAACGC
>JANLTS010000606.1:0-9077 GCA_031363045.1 Hyphomicrobiales bacterium | reverse complement strand
CGATCTACCGCTTCTGGGCGCGGACCAACACGCGAAAGCACATCTGGTCATGTGTCCACGTCAATGGCCAGCCGCTCGAATATACTGGCAAGGGCGGCGAATTGTTCAAAGGAGCGTTGATCGTCTTCGCCGTGCTGGGCCTGCCAAGCATTCTGGCGATAAGCTTCGTCAGCATTGCCTATGGCCCAGAACATCCAGCCCTTGGCGGCATTCAGGTCCTGCTGTTTCTCATCGTATCGTTGTTGTGGGGTGCCGCCATCTTCCGGGCCAGGCGTTATCAACTGTCGCGCACCTTGTGGCGGGGCATCCGGGGCGGGCTCGAGGGGTCGGCCGTCACTTACTCGCTGACCTATTTCGGCGCGCTGTTGGCCCGCAGCTTCACTTTTGGCTGGTCGACGCCGGTGATGAACTTCAACCTTCAAGAGCAGATCATCGGCGGCATGCGCTTTGGTGATCTGCCGTTTTCCTTCAAGGGGCGGGCCGGGCCACTCTACCCTACCTACGCCCTGTGCTGGTTCTTCATGCTCGGCGCCATCATCGCCGGCTTCCTCCTTCTGGGTGCTGGTGCTGGTTCGATGTTCGGCGACAGTTTCGCGCAGATTTTCGGCGACATGCTGGGCGAACAGACCGAACCCACCGACGCGCAGTCCCGCAACATCGCGGTTGTGCTCGGGCTGCTGTTCCTTTTGTTCCTCGCCTATGCCGCAATTTACCCGATGATCTGGGCCATCTACACGGCGCGCGAAATGTCGATTTTCGGCAGCTATACGAAGCTCGGCACGGCGCAATTCGCCCTCAACGCCACAGCCGGCAGCATCATCGCGCTAACGCTCGGCAACCTGTTCCTGTGGCTGGTGACGCTTGGCATCGCAGCACCCTTTATCCAGCAACGGGTGATCAAGTATTTCATTGACCGGCTGCAAGTCACCGGTACGGTCGATATCGACAAGGTACTGCAATCAAAAGCCCCCCTCGACCAGACTGGCGAAGGGCTGGCCGACGCCCTCGATGTCGGTGGCTTCTGACATGGCAATCGCCCTTTTCTTCGACGGCCAGACAGCCGCCGACCAGCATGTCTCCGTGGCCATCGACATTGCAGGCCTGCGCTTTTCGGGCGACGCGACGCCGGAACAAACTTGGGATTATGCCGGGCTTGCCGCTGTGGAACGCCATCACCCCGGCCTGCCCTTCCGCCTGACGCACGAGAGCCAGCCCCATGCGCGGCTGATCCTGCGCGACGATGTCATAGCGGCCGACCTAATGGCCCGCGCACCACAGCTAAAAGGCGGCTTCACCCTCCGGGGCAAGGGCCGGGCACTTGCCTGGACCATCGGTGTGGCGGCGGGTTTCATTCTGGCGGGCTATCTGGTGCTGCAATTCGCACCGCAGAAACTGGCCTTCGTCCTGCCCGACAGTTGGCGCAACCGCGTGGGAGGCCAGGTCGAAGCCTCGCTCACCGAAGGCGCAAAGCAATGCACGGGTGCAGGTGGCGTATCGGCTCTTGGCGCCATGGCCGCCAGGCTGGCCGAGAGCAACCCCGACCTGCCGCCACTTAGCATTCACGTCTACAATATTCCGGTGATGAACGCCTTTGCCATGCCGGGCGAACGCATCGTCATCACGGCTGAATTGATCCGCCGGGCCAACCGGCCGGAACAAGTGGCCGGCGTGCTGGCGCATGAAGTAGGCCATGTGCTGAAACGCCATTCCGAAGCCCAGCTGGTGCGTGCCACCGGTTTGCAGATTCTGCTCAGCATCATCACCGGCGGCGGTGGCGACACCATCAGCACCATCGCTGGTGTGGCCACCATCCTCACTTACACGCGCGAGGCCGAAGCCGAGGCTGACGACGTTGCACTGGCGCTGATGGAAAAGGCCGCCATCGATCCATTGGGGTTGAGGGAATTTTTCGAGATTTTGTTGGCGCAAGAAGGCAAGCCCTCGACTGGCGCCTGGGGCAAGATCGAGTCCTCGATCTCAACTCATCCGGGCACGGAGGATCGCATCAAGAAGATTCATCCGCTGCCGGACAACATCGTGCCGCGCGCCGTATTGAGCGACGCGCAATGGCAGTCATTGCGGAAAATTTGCGAGTGACCCTTCGAGGCTTTGCATCGCAATGCACCTCAGGGTGAAGGCCCGAAAACATCCTCATGTTGAGGTGCCCGCACGGTCAACCTCGAAGCATCCTATACTGCCAACCCGGCTTTCATGCCCTCATAGACGGCCTCTTCCGCCGTGCGTGGAGTGAGCGCGTCGCCGATGATGTGATGTTCGAGGCCCATGGCTTCGATCGTTGCAAGCAGTCCGTCTTCCTGGAGGTTGGGGGTGTTGAGAACAATGGTATCGACATCCTCCATCACCACGGCTTCACGCGATGGGGTGTGGATGAAGTAAGCGGTGCGGCCATCGCCGCCGTAGAGCCGGAGCCAGGGATGAACCTCGACGCCCAGTTTATGCAGGCGGGCGACAGTCTCGAAACGGATGTAGGTCTGGATGTTGGCGGCGGCGCAATGGGCGTTGACGGCAAGCCGTACGTGGACACCTTCAGCGGCCAGGCGTTCGCAAATGCCGGAACCCAGCCAATCGCCATGCCAATCGTAGACGACAGCGCGGGCGCCCGTTCGCACCTTGCCGGACAGAACATCGACAGCATGAACCATCTGCGCGGCTTCGCCTTCAAAAGGTGGCAAGTGCGGGCGCGAGCCGGTGGCGAGGATCACGGCATCGGGCCGCTGGCGTTCCAGCAATTCGCGCGTCACTTCGCTGCGACGGTGGATGATGGCGCCGTGGCGCTCAGCCTCGTGCGTCAAGTTGGTGATGATGCCACCAAACTCGGCGCGGGTGGGGAGCAATTGGGCGAGCCTCGCTTGACCGCCGGTCTGGGCATCACGCTCATGCAGATGCACGTCGTGGCCACGCTCAGCGGCGACGGCGGCGGCTTTCAAGCCTGCTGGGCCACCACCAATTACCATTATTTTTCTGCGGGTTACGGCCTTTGGTTTCGATTCAAAATGAAGTTCGCGGCCAGTCTCCGGATGTTGGATGCAGGAGATCGAGAGGCCCAACTGGAAATGGCCGATGCAAGCCTGGTTGCAGCCGATGCAGGCGCGGATGTCATCGCTCTTTCCGGCTCGCGCCTTGTTGGGCATTTCGGGATCGCAGATCATGGCGCGGGTCATGCCGCACATGTCGGCGGCGCCGGAACTCAGGATCTCCTCGGCGATCTGCGGCTGGTTGATGCGGCCGGCGACGAAGACGGGTTTTCCCACAGTTTGCTTCACCTTGCGGGCGAAGGGCGCCACGTAGCCATGGGTGTTGGCCATCGACGGCGCGATATGCGCCGCACCGGAGGCCGAAGCCGAAGTACCGGCGATGACGTTCAGATAGTCGAGCTCCGGCGCCAGGGCGCGGGCGATGGCGACTGAATCATCCTCACTGAGGCCATCCTGGTCATATTCATCGCCCGACATGCGCATGCCGACGATGAACTCCGGTGGTACTTCGGCGCGCGCCGCCGCGATGGCCTCCCGGATGAAACGCAGGCGATTGTCGAGACTGCCGCCATACTGGTCAGTGCGGCGGTTGACGTTCGGGTTCATGAATTGCGAGGGCAAATAGCCATGGCTCGCCAGCATCTCGACGCCATCGGCACCGGCAGCCGCCATGCGCCTCGCCGCCTGGCCGAAGCCATCGACGATTTCACCGATCATCGCTGTCGACATTTCGCGTGGGATGACATGAAAGCGCTCGGAGGGTGAATGTGACGGCGCATAGGCCGGTTGCAACACGCCGTCTGGCCGCCCAAGCAGTTCGCGGCCGGCATGAAAGAGCTGGACGAAAACCTTGGTGCCTTCGGCATGGATGGCATCGAACAGGCGGCGGAAGGGCGCGATGCAATTATCGGACGTTCCCATCAGCAGGGCTTCGGTGTAGCGCGCGGTTTCATGGACGCCCACAACCTGGATGACGATAAGCCCTGCCCCACCCCGGGCACGGGCGCGCTGATAGGCGATCAAGGCGTCCGACGGCAATCCGCCCTCGGGCAGGTAGGTGTCGTGCCCGGTCGAGAAGATGCGGTTGCGGATCTCGGTGGATTTGATGGTGAACGGCGAAAACAGATGTGGAAACTGCGTCATCACAGCAGATTGCCTTGGTTCAGGCGCGGCGTCGAGGGTCAGATGGAGCGTTCCTCATAGGCCACGAACCACTCCACCATCTCGGTCCACATGGCCTCGGCCAGGGCCGGGTCAAGCTTGTGGGCGCGCGACAACACGCGCACATGGTCGATGACTTGCACGATGCGGGCGCTGTCGCGGGCGGGCAAGCCATCGCGCTTTTTCACCACCACAGCCTTTTCAACCCAGCGCTGGCGTTCGGCCAGCAGCTTGATGAGGTTTTCATCGATACGGTCGATCTCCTTGCGGATGTCGGCCATGGTGATTTTCTGTTGGGCTGGTGACATGGTGCGCCTCTTGCCGCGAAAGATTTGGCACGTCAATGTAACGTTTGTTCACAGGGTGGGAGCGGCAGGCTTGTAGGGCGTCGTGCGCCGCTCGGGACGCAAGGACCACGGCCGATTGCCTTGTGCATCCGCAGCCGTTCCGATGATGGTCACTTGCGGCGTGATGGTCAGAGCATGCGCTCCATGCCGCCAAAGATCAAAGCGGTCAATGCGTGTGGGCACGATGCTGCACGTGCCGCGCAAGGGGAAGTCGGTGATCAAGATGGCGATCCCGGTGCAATCGAGCGGTTGTCCCTCGGCCTTGCTGATGTATGCGATGCGCTTGCCCTTCACGTCCGCTTCGCAGCGGTTGCTGGTGCAAGTCCAGCCGGGACGCGTGGCGGCATCGGCGAGCTTGGCTTCCTCGCCGTTGGCTTGCAGCCATTTCTCGACGGTGTAACGGGCGCGGCGCGGGTAAGCCGGCACCAGCAGACCTTGGGCATCGCGGATCGCAACGTTCTGGCCGCTGCGCTCGATATAGATGTCGGGCTGCTGTTGTGGTGCCAGCATCAGTCCCATGGCGATGCCGATGAATGCGAGGCCCGACCAACGCCAGGGACCCAGCAGCAGGCAGACCAGCACCGCGCCAATGGCCAGCAGCATGACGCTGAAGACAGTGGGTTGTGGTGCCACCATGTTGGCGCCGGGAAAGCTGGCGACCCAATCGGAAATCCACAAGACCAGTTTCAAGCCCTCGCCCATGATGGTGAGCGGCAGGGCTTCGAGACCAAAGGGCATCAGCAGTGCCGAAATCAGCGCGAAGGGCATGACGACCAAGCCGATGACCGGAAGTGCCAGGCCATTGGCGATGACGCTGTAGGGCGAAAGTCTGCCGAAATGATAGACGGCGGGGATCGACGACATGCCGCCTGCAATGAGAGTGGTGGCGACCGAGGCCACGGCGCCGAGTGCCAGCTTCAGCACCAGTTTCGAGAGCCAATGGCGCCTTGCAGCCAAGTCGCCATCGCGGCCACGGGTGTAGGCGGCCCAAGCCTCGTAGAAGGCGACGAGGCCGAGGACGGCAAGAAAGGACATCTGGAAACTTGCTTCAACCGCCGCTTCCGGTTCGAGGACGAGGATGAAGAGTGCGGCAATGGCGAGGTTGCGGGTCGAGAGCGCCGGCCTGTCGACCAGCACGGCGAAGAAGACCACGGCGATCATCAAGAACGAGCGCTGGGTGGCAACGCCGCCATTGGCCAGCAACATGTAGAAGAGACCCATGGCAAGGGCCAGCACCGCCGCCCATTTCTTGATGGGCCAGCGCAACGCCAAGGGTGGAAACAGCGCCAGTGCCGCTCTTACGCCCCAGAACACGCCGCCCGCCACCAGCCACATGTGGAGGCCGGATATTGACAGGATGTGGAACAGGCCAGACGCCAGAAGGCTCTGGTTCAAGGCATTCGGAATGGTGCTGCGTTCGCCGGTGATGAGGGCTTCGCCGAACGAGGCATAGGGTTCATCGAGCACGGCATGAATGCGGCGGCCCATGGCGGCGCGGGTGTTGGCGAGTGCGGCTTCGAAACGCGCGCGCCATGGCACGTCGCTGTCGAGACCGGTGATGGTGGCGGTGACCCGGCCGGTGCCGCCGATCGATGCGAACCACTGCTGACGGCCATAGTCAAAGCCGCCGGGTTGTGCCGGGCTTGGCAAGGGCTGCAACCTTGCCTTCAACGCGACGCGCGTGCCCGGAACTGGCGTGCCGTGCTTCAATGGCGACGACAGGCGCAAGCGGAGCGGGAGTTTCTCCGCGCTCAAACCTTCGATGGCATCGGGCGACAGGATGATGGTGAGGCGGCCCCTTCTCGCTTGATCGACGGTGGCAACGCGGCCCGTTACCACGACCTCGCCTGTGGTGGCGCGGAGCAATGGCGTGGCAGTGAGTTCAGTGCGGAGCTTGGCAAGGCAAAAGCCCGTTGCAATGAGCGCCACCAGAATAATGATGGGGGTGCTGCGGCCAAGCCACATGAGCACCGCCGCTGCCACTGCGATGGTGGCGGTGAAAAGCAGCGAGGGCTCATCCACCAGCGCGAAATAAATCCATATGCCGAGCGTCAGGGCGATGGGCCACCAGAGGAAGCCACGGCCCTGCTGTTGGGTGGCGGCGGCGGCCAGCCAGCGGGACAGTCGTGAGCCACCGGCGGCCTCCTCTCCTGGCGTGCTCTCCAGAGCGCCCGCCGACATGTGGTTCACTCCCCTTAACATTGCGCGCCTGCCTGTGCTAAGCGGCGGCAGCAACAGATTTTTCTTTTCCCCAAGGTCAGCCTACACGGAGAACGGTGCTCATGTCATCGACAGTCGTCACGCGCTTTGCGCCCTCGCCCACCGGCTACCTGCATATCGGGGGTGCCCGCACGGCATTGTTCAACTGGGCCTATGCGGCCAGGCACGGCGGCAAGATGCTGCTCAGGATCGAGGATACCGATCGCGAACGCTCGACCGATGCCGCCATCGACGCCATCATCGATGGCCTCACCTGGCTGGGGCTCAACTGGGCCGGGGAACCGGTGTCGCAATATGGCCGGGTGCTGCGGCACCGCGAGGTGGCCGACCAGTTGCTGGCGAATGGCAAAGCCTATCGCTGCTATTGCTCACCGCAGGACCTCGACGCGATGCGCGCCAAGGCCGAGGCCGAGAAACGCCCGATCCGTTATGACGGCACCTGGCGCGACCGCGATCCTTCGGAGGCGCCGGCCGGTGTCAAACCCGTCATCCGCTTCCGCGCGCCGCAACAGGGCGAGACGGTGATCGACGACCAGGTGCAGGGCCGCGTCGTCATTCCAAACAAAGATCTCGATGATCTCATCATCCTGCGCTCGGACGGCAACCCGACGTACAATCTCTCGGTCGTGGTCGATGACCATGACATGGGTGTTACCCACATCATCCGCGGCGTTGACCATCTCACCAATGCGGCGAGGCAGACGCAGATCTACCTGGCGATGGGCTGGGTGGTGCCGTCGATGTCGCATATTCCGCTGATCCATGGGCCGGACGGCGCCAAGCTGTCAAAGCGCCATGGGGCATTGGGGGTCGAAGCCTACCGTGCCATGGGTTATCTTCCCGACGCCATGCGGAACTATCTGGCCAGGCTCGGGTGGAGCCATGGCGATGATGAGATTTTCTTGACGGATCAAATGGTTGAATGGTTCAACCTCGAGCAAGTTGGGAAGAGTGCAGCGCGTTTTGACTTTTCCAAGCTCGAGAACCTCAACGGCCACTATATTCGTCATACGCCTGACGCAAGCCTGCTGGCACAGTTTGTTGAATTCCTTCCGCATGCCGAAGGTGGCAAAGCGATGCTGGCACTGATCGACGAAACCATGAGGACCAAGCTGCTGCGCGCCATGCCGGGCCTGAAGGAGCGGGCAAAGACGCTCGTTGAACTGAAGACCGGGGCACAGTTCCTGTTCGTGCAGCGGCCGCTGGCGATGGACGAGAAGGCGGCCCAGATCATGAGGGATGGTGGTGCCGCAGTGTTGGCGGCGCTGATCCCACTGCTGGAGACGGCAGACGAGTGGACGGCACAGGCACTGGAGACGGCAGTGAAGGCCTATGCCGAGGCCCAGGGACTGAAGCTTGGAAAGCTGGCGCAGCCGTTGCGCGCGGCCTTGACCGGCACCAGCACCTCACCCGGCATCTTCGATGTGCTGGACGTGCTCGGCCGCGAGGAGGCGTTGGATCGACTAAGGGATCAGGTCAGCTAGATTGACCTTTTTATGCTGCGGTGCAATAGTTGTGTTCAGTCAGAAACGCGACAATGGGAGGCCTCAATGGCTGATGATGCGAAGACAGCGACCCTGACACTTGGCGGCAAGACCATCGACATGCCGGTGAAATCCGGCTCGATCGGTCCCGATGTCGTCGATATCACCAAGCTTTATGCCCAGACCGGGGCATTCACCTTCGATCCCGGCTTCACCTCAACGGCCGCTTGCGAATCCAAGATCACCTACATCGATGGCGATGAAGGCGTGCTGCTGTATCGCGGTTACCCGATCGAACAGCTGGCCGAGCATGGCGACTTCCTCGAGACCTGCTACCTGCTCTATTACGGCGAGCTGCCGACACCCACCCAGCGCAAGGACTTCGACAAGAACATCACCTACCACACCATGGTGCATGAGCAGATGGCGCAATTCTATCGCGGCTTCCGCCGCGATGCGCATCCGATGGCGGTGATGGTTGCGGTGGTCGGCGCCATGTCGGCGTTCTATCACGACTCCACAGATATCAACGATCCGCGCCAGCGCGAGATTGCGTCTCACCGGATGATTGCCAAGCTGCCGACGATCGCCGCCATGGCCTATAAGTATCACGTCGGCCAGCCCTTTGTTTATCCGCGCAACGATCTCTCTTACGCAGCGATGCAGGCGAAGGGATTGGCACCCGATGAGCCTGCGAGCCGCACCGTCGATGTCGAGGCATTCTGTTCGTGGTCGGCATGCAGGATGAAGATGCGGTCCATGGCGCGGGCCAGAACCGGGTTCACCACATAGTCCTCGCACGGCACGGCAAAGCACATGCGCAGGAAGTTCGCTGCGTAAGAGAGATCGTTGCGCGGATAAACAAAGGG
>JANLTS010000558.1:0-8594 GCA_031363045.1 Hyphomicrobiales bacterium | reverse complement strand
TTGGCGTCGATCGCCGACAGGTCGATGCGGTCGATGAACACCGCCGTCGCCGCATTGGCGATCTTGAAGTCGGAGATGATGTCGCGGCTGCTGGCCGTGAGGCCGGAATGTTGGACGTCCGCATAGATATAGACATCCCTGCCATTGCCGCCTGCCAGGGAGTCACCATTGCCGCCGCCAGTCAGGTCGTCATTGCCGCCATCGCCCTTCAGGCTGTCCTTGTTATTGCCGCCATCCAGATTGTCGTTACCATCGCCGCCCAACAGAGCATTGACCTTGCCATTTCCGGTCAGGTTGTCGGCTGCAGCGGACCCGGTGAGATTTTCAATTCTCTTCAGGACGTCACCATTGGCATCACCCCCGTTGCTGGTGTCAGTGCTCAGGTCGATCGTGACACCAAATGCCGAACCTGCATAAGAGGCCATGTCACTTCCGCTGCCACCGTCCAGGCTGTCGCCGCCAGTGCCGCCGCTGATGATATCGTTGCCGCCGTTGCTCTCGATGATGTCGTTGCCGCCATTGCCATTGATGATGTCGTCGCCGCCAATAAATTGGCCATTGCTGCGCGACTTGTCGATGTCGCCGTAGATGCGGTCACCGCCGCCGCCACCGTTGATGATGTCATCGCCGCCAAACAGCCTGCCGCCAATGCTGATGCTGTTGAGATCGCCAAAGATCGTATCGACCGCCTGCGAACCGGTGATGACGTCATCGCCGCCGGTGAAGGTCGATACGCCGCCAACGTTGAACGCGTCGCCACAAATGGTGTTTTCGAGAGTGGTCGAGGTGACCAGCGAGGCATCGATGATGTCATCGCCGCACACCACCGTGGAGGCCACGACCATGTCGGCTTCGCCAAAGACCAGGAAGCGGGTGAACGCCCAGTCGGCAGTGAAGGTGATGGTGTCGTTGCCGCCGTTGACGATGGCGTTGGTGACCGTCTCGGTGTCGCCATAGATCTCGAGGGCAGTGACGTTGAAAGTATCGTCGCCACCATTCAGTTGGGCGCTAGAGACGATCCGGGTATCGCCATGCAGTTCGGAGTTCCCCGTGCAGGTGCCGGTGAACGTGTCGTCGCTGCCGTCGAGTAGGCCGAAGTTCAACGCGCGCGCATCACCATAGGCGATGAGGGCGGATTGCGAGTCGAGGATGAAATTCGAGTCCCCCTGCAGCAGCCGTGCCCAGAATTTGTCGGCCGCCGCAACCCCAGCTGTATAAGAGAAATCCGTAGCCGCGATGTTGAGGCCGCTCAGTTGGAGGGTATTACTGCCGGCGGCAGAGATCTGGATCGAGGTATATGTTCCGGACACTGGTACGCCTGAGCCATTGAGGACCAGGTCCTCCGAATAAGCCTTGACCGTCTCAAAGAAAGTCGTGCGCCACTGCAGAAAAGTGTCGCCGAATTCATCAACATCCGTCCCTTGCATCACCGCGGCGTCGACATTCTGGTCGACGGTCAAGTCGAAACTGGTGGTGAATGCCGAAAAGTCGAATGTCGTCACGGCAGGTGCTCCACGGACGCATGTTGCGGCAATGACCTGCGTTGCCGTTCATCGTCCGCGTTCTGACGATGCGGCGCAATCTTACTGGGCGTGTTGAACCAGAGTCAATCGGTCAACTCACGCCGCCTCGCGCCGCAAGGGCTGGCACATGCAGTGGACGCCACCGCCGGCTTGCAGGAACATCGTCATATCGGGATCGTAGACCTGGAAGCCCGCCGCCCGCAGGTTGGCGTTAAGGTCCTTGGCGGCGGTTGTCGACAGCACGCGGTCGTTGCCGAGCGAGACGACATTGCAGCCCAGCGCCATCGTCTCCTTGAAGCTTGCCGGGATGATTTCGATCTTCTTCGACTTCAGCCAGGCCACGACATCGTCCTCGGTGGTTTCGAGGCACACCGCGGCGCAGTGATCGTTCAGCATGCAGACCATCAGGTCGATGTGGACATAGAACTGGTCGATGGGCGCGAACTTGATTTCCCAGCCTTCCTTGATGAACCACTGCGCCACCTGGCTTGCCGCCACTTCCTCGGAGCGATGATCCGTGTACCCCACAAGTGCCAGGCCATCGCGGATGATGTTGAAATCGCCGCCTTCGAAATTGCCCGCCGACACCATATCGTAAATCGGGATGTCGTTCTCGAGATAGAAGCGCAGCACAGCCGCATATTCGCCGCGCCGCCGGGGGCTGGCCAACTGGCACACCACGGCGCCATAGGGCGACATGAAGGATGAGTCACGCGCGTAGACCTGATAGGGAATGGTCATGTCGAGCGGCAGGAAATGCGTGGTGACGCCGGCCTGATTGTAACAATCGACCATCTCGCGGTGCTGGCGCATCGCCACCTGCTTGTCGAACTTGTAGCCTTTGCGCATCGTATCGCGCACCAGCGACGACCATGCGGCATTCTCCAGCCCCAGCCAGCGGAAACTTTCGGCTGGCCCCAGCAGCACATCCTTCAACGGCCCGGTCTCGGATTTGATCTGGAAACGTCCCGTCATTTTCGGCGTATTGCCACCTTCAAGACGGGCGCGGAGGGGGGTGGATGGGGATGTGGACATGGGCTGGCTCCTGATGTGTTGAACAAGCCTAGCCGAGAATACAGCGGCACAACATACCGCAACCGGGTTACACCTTGCGCGAAGCCAGGAACCAATGAAACAGTTCAGCCTGCGAGGACAAGCCAAGTTTCGCGTAGATGTGACGGCGATGCACTCGCACGGTTTCAGGCGAGATACCCAGATTTGCGGCAAGCGACGGGCTTGAGTGGCCCTCAAGGAGCAGCGTGACGACTTGTTGTTCGCGGGCGGTCAGTCCGTTGCCGGAAGCGGTTCGGGTTTTGTGTGGCGCTGCTTTCGCTGCAAGGGGCCCGGCCAGTTCCAAGTGGCGCGCCACCAATGCATCGATGACTGGCAGCAGGGCCGACAAGTCTCGCGTATCGGCCAGGCTAAAGCGGGCAGTGCTGCGCGACAGTGATAGGAACAGCGTCGTGCCATTGCCGCAGGGCACCAGCAGCCCCAGCATGTCCGACACGCCAATGCGGCCGAAGTAGCGGCGGTGGTATTCGCTGGCCGTGAAGCCCGGTGGCGCGATGTCATTCACCCGCGTCACCATCGAATGCTTCAGACCCTTGGCGGCGCGATGGAAAGGGCTGAGCAAGTAAACGCCGGAGAGATAGTCGCCATAGAGATACTGCCGTTCGCCGGGCTTTAGCCTGTCGACCAGCACGGCCGGAGGTTCGGGATCGCGGAACAGCAAGAGGGCGGCGGCGTCGTGCGCCACGGCACCGCCTGCCAGCCCCACGAAGGCGGCAGCCAAGCCATCCCTGCCTGTGGCGATAATGGCTTCGGCAATCAGGGGTTCCATAGGGCGCAATGCGATGTCTCCTAACTCCAGCATAGCAGCTTGCGCGCACCGGAGAGCAGTCTTTAAACCGATGTTATGTCTTGCTAAGTTGAGCGCGGTCAATGATGCGGGGCGATATGGTGATCGGGCGGAACTGGCTGGCAGCGGTACTAATGATATGCTGCGTGCCGAGCGTAGAGGCCGCATCGCGTCCCAAGTCATTGGGGCGGACGGCGATCACACTGCCCTCAGCTGCGATGCCCGCCGGAACCTTGCTGAACTATGATCGCATTCAGCTGCCGGCACTCTATCGCGCCAAGGCCTGGCGTATCATTTACATGACGCGCGACTACCGCATGCGGGCAATCCTCTCGACCGGCATTGTGGTTTTGCCCGACAAGGCAGCGAAGATACCGATGGAACGCCGCTGCGTTGCCTGGGCCCATCCGACCACCGGCATCGCGCGGAAATGCGCGCCCTCGCTACGGGCAACACCCATCAAGGCGATCTCCGGTCTCAATGATCTGGCGGCGGCTGGTCTAGTGGTCGCGGCAACCGATTATCCCGGGCTCGGCACCGATGGGCCAATGGGCTATCTGGTCGGCAAGGGTCAGGCCTATGCGGTCATCGACTCGGTCAGGGCGGCGCGCCAGATTCCTGGCGTGGGCGGCGGCAAGGACTATGCTCTGTGGGGTTATTCGCAAGGCGGCCACGCGGCACTCTTCGCTGCTGACCTCAGTGGCCGCTATGCCCCTGAACTTCAGCTCAAGGGTGTAGCTGCCGTGGCCCCGCCGACCGACGTTACCACCTTGATGCGCGCCAATCTCGATACAGTCGCCGGACGCGTTCTGGCATCTTTCACGCTGGCATCGTGGAGTGCAAAATATGGAGCACCTCTGGGACTGCTGGTGGACAAGAGAGCTTCGGCTGTGATAGCCGAAGTCGGGCGCAGCTGTGTCGATGATATCGGCGGCCAACTCGACGCCCTGGCAGCCCAGAAATCCCTGGCCCAGCATTTCCTTAACGCCGATCCAGCCCGCTTGTCGCCGTGGGGTGGGCTGCTGGTGGAGAATTCCAAGTTTTCGTTGAGCGCGAAAGTTCCGGCCGTGATGATTCAGGGCGATTCAGACGACCTCGTCCGCCCGGCGGTAACCACCGCCTTCGTCAAGGCCAGCTGCCGGTCAGGCAATCCGGTGCAATACACCATGCTGCGCGGCAAGGGCCACGGCACAGCAATTGCCGCAGCCTCCCGCGATGCCGTGAACTGGCTGGCGGCACGGCTGAACGGCAAGCCGACGCGCGGCAATTGCCGCTAGACATCTGGCGTCAGTAGCTCCGCTCGAAATACTCTTCCGCTGTCATCGCGTAGAATTCGACAGCCGAGAAGCGGCCGCTGCCTGCTGGATAATCCGGATGCGAGCGCAGGTGCTTCATACCGATACGTCGGGCAAGGCGTGCTGAAGCCGCGTTGGGGCTCATCACCTTGCACCAGACACGTTCGGCCTTGAGCCGCTCGAAGGCGAGGCCCAGAATCGCAAGTCCAATCTCGGTGCCAAAGCCCATGCGCCACATGGCCGGGTGCAGGCCCCAGCCAATTTCCAGGGTGCGCGGCCGCTGCAGGATGAGGAAGCCATCGCCGATCGCCTCGCCGCTCATTTTCTCTTCCGCCGCCAGATGGAAAACATTGCGCCGGTCGTCACCCTGTCGCGCCACCGAGCGGTTGACGAAAGCCTTCACTTCCGCCTCGCTGGCCAGCCGCATGGTGATGTGGCGCTGGTAACTCTCCTGCATCATAAAGCCACTGAAGGCCTCGGTATCGCGCGGTTCGATCTCGCGCAGAATAAGCGACTGGGTCTCGATTGCCGGCAGTCTGGTCAGAAGTGTCATTGCGCCGCCCCCTTCAGGACCCGCAAGGGCCCGAACCACGATGACAGGAAGTCACGAAACCATGACCCAAGTGGGGCAGCATGTTCAAGACAATCCTGAAGTTGTTTGCCATGAGGGTTTATACCGGGCGGGCGCGGCGTCCACGGCTTTGGCCGAGGCAATAAAACGATCAAACGAATCTCCTTTGCCGCGTTGGCTGGCAACCGCCCAAGCATTAACCGAGACTTCGCCCGGGCGGAAGATGTTGCATTGCCGAGGGTGTAAACTGTCCCAAATCATGCCACAATGCGACCCTATTGTCTGAGCTTGCCGACAACCCGGACTGAAGCCCCATGCAACGCGCCGCAATCATTCTGATCTCGCTCCTGTTGGCCGCCGTGGCCGTGGTCCCGGCTGAGGCCAAGGGCAAGGCGTTCTGCAAACGTTATGCCGAGGATGTTGCCAGCCGCCGGGCCAATGCCGGCGATGTGCTGGCGGGTACGTTTCTGGGCGCTGTCGGAGGTGCGATTCTAGGTGGTGCCATTGACGGGCGGAGTGGGGCCGGCAAGGGAGCACTTCTGGGTGGCGTCGGCGGCACGGTGGTTGCCGGAGCCGGCACCAGCGAAAAGTGGCGCCGCGTCTACCGCCGCGCTTACGCCAACTGCCGGGCCTCCTGAACTCAGTAGAGTTCGAAATTTGACACGGCAAGTGAGCTTACGCCAGTAAGCTTGACGATCGCGAAGCGCTCTCCGGCAAGTGCGCCGTTTGCGTCCCAAAAGAGGGTGTCGGTGGCATTGTCGAACAGGAAGGTTCCGAGATTGGACCCTGGCGACAGGTCGTTCTCGATCCGCACCACATCCATGCCGTCAAAACTGCCCTTGTCGAACGACAGCTTGTCATTGGCCGCGTCGAAATCGGTGATGATATCGCCGTCCTCGAAGTGGTTGATGTCCCACCATACATATTCGTTGTTGCCGTTGCCTCCTGTCATCGTATCCTTGCCGTCGGCACCGGCGAACAGGTTGTCGGCACCGTCGCCCTTGATGCTGTCATTCTGATTGCTGCCGATGATGCCTTCGATGTTCTTGCAGGTCTCGGTATTGCCATAGCCATCGTCAATAATCTGGCCAGACGCTTTCGATAGGTCGACTTTGATGCCGGTCTGATCCCGATCCGAGAACGTCCAGTTGAACTGGATGCGGTCGCCCTCGCCGGAGTCTGCCGGATTTCCCTTGCCGTCATAGCTATCGACCCCGGCATCGCCAATGAACACGTCGCGATTTGCGGAACCGACAAAACTGTCCTTGAACCTCGTGCCCAGCACCCATTCGATGTTCTTCACTGTATCGATGTTTCCGAACCCGCCTCGGATAGTCCCGGCCGTCAGGTTGGCTACGATACCGAAGCGCCCGCCTTGCCAGACGTCATCGTAATAAACGACTTTGTCGTTGCTGTTGCCGCCACCGTCAAACTCGTCGGCTCCGGCCAGTCCGCCGAACTGATCTTCCCCGCTGGCCCCCAGGAAGACGTCGGCAAAGCGCGATCCCATGACTTCCTCGATCGACACCAACGTGTCGGTTCCGCCCCAGCAATCCTTGACCTTGAGCGTCACCATGTTGACGTCGATGCCGCGAAAGGCTGAATCGCCGTTGTTGAAGGTGGTCTCGCGGAAACTCAACCTGTCGAAACCGTCGCCGCCATTGTACTTGTCATTGCCGATGCCGCCTTCGGCCTGGTCGTCGCCACCCAGCAGGTTGTAAGTATCGTTGCCGGCGTCAAGACCGACGAGCTGCCGCCGGTCGTCACCATTTGTGCCGGTAACAGTGTCGCCGCCAACCAGCAACTGGCACCAGGCCGCATAGCCATTCGGGCCAATGTCGTCGCCATCGCCATTTTTCATACCAAGAATCAGGCCGGCAATGCCGCTGAAGTCTGCCGCCAGCGAGGCATCGGCGTTGCTGGAGATGTTCGTGATTTTCAGGATGACATTGCCATCGGCATTCTTGATGGTGACCGATGAAATCTTCCCGTCTGTCACGGTATCCCCGTCGTAGGTGAAACCGGTTCCGGCGAAGGTGATGGTGAAATTCTGGAAAGGGTGCCCAGACCCGTGCTTGATCACCGCCGAGGTGTCCGACTTTGGCCCGAGGCTGGTGGTCGATTGGCCTTCGAACAGGCGCCCCGGCCAGCTTTGAAGGTCGTTAAAACCGGGGAAGTAGCTAACGTTGGCCATGCGAATTCTCCACTCTCAAGCACCAAGAAAGGAATGATTGATCCGGACGCGCGCCGGGCCCGCAAAGAACAAGTTAGCTAAAAGTTAACAATAATTTTGGCGGATTGGCAACTGATGATAGGCGATCGGTCAGTCAGCGCTTGTGCCGGCGGAGGAAATCCATCACCGGGGGTGCGACCTTTCCGGCGGCTTCGAGCAGGATGGCGTGCCGCAGGACAGGCAGGATCACCAGTTCTGAATCGGGCAAAGCTTCGGCGATCAGCGTGTTGAGGCGCGGATTGCAGCCGCCGTCATTCTCTCCAGTCAGCACCAGGCAAGGGTGCTTCACCTCATGCAGCCAGGGCGCCATTTCGGTTTCGGCGTAGATATCGAAGACCGACAGAAAAACTTCACTGTCGGTGTCGATTACCTGTTGCATGCGCCGGGCGATGACATCGGGTCTCAACGCCGCGAACTCCGGCGTGAACCAGCGATCCTTCAGCGTCTCCAGAACCTGTGGGATGCCCTTGGTGCGCATCGCCGTGACAACGCCCTTCACCTTGGCGCTGTCATCCGGGTTACGGAAGGCGGCGGTGGAATAGAGACCCAGTGTTAAAACATGCTGCGGATACTTGCGGGCATAGGCGGGCCCGATCATGCCGCCCAGCGAATGCCCGGCGAAATGCGCCCGCTCGATGCCGAGTTCGCGGCGCAAGGCCTCAAGATCTTCCACCAGATCGTCGAGTGTGTACGGAGGCCGTGGCGTGGGCGATTGCCCGTGGCCGCGCAGGTCATAACTGATGCAGCGGTATTCGGACTTCAGATGCGGCACCAGCCCGGCGAATGAGGCGCGCGACGCGCCAATGCCGTGAATGAGGAACAGCGGCTCACCCTCGCCCTCAACCGCGAATGCCGAACGGATGGGCGTTGTCATCTCACTTGTCCGGATATTTGTCGTTCATCATGTCATAGCCGACCGCCCAATCCTGCTTGTCGACATCGGCGAAGACGATGGTGAATGACTCTGGTTTGCCGCCACCCGCACCGCGGATGAAGCCGTCGATGAGTTCCCGGGCGATGTTTTTCTTTTGCTCAGGTGTGCGGCCCTTGAACATTTCAACGCGGATGATCGGCATGCAAGTTATCCTTTGTGTGGGAGTAAGTGAGATTGGAG
>JANLTS010000507.1:0-2459 GCA_031363045.1 Hyphomicrobiales bacterium | reverse complement strand
CAACCAGCGCAAAACGATTGCCGCACCGGCGCCTATGAAGCGGTCAAGGAAGTTGACAAGAACCAAGCTTGTGAAGCAACAACCAAAACTTCGTTGACTGGAAGGACTACAACTTCAAGGATTCATCACAAACATCAACTGGTTGGTGCCGCATGTCAGTGACGGACCGGACTGTCCTGATATGTAAAATTGCAGACCCGGCGCGCTCCCGCTTTGCCATCGACATCGCCGATTGAATTCAAGCCAAATTTCTTATTGAGTCGGTAACCAAGAAGGAATTTTTCGAACTTGTGAATGCGGATTGCCACTGATTCCTAAAACTGCGCACATTGTGGCAACAAGGCGATAACTCCTGCTCAGCCAAGGTGATGCCACAAATTCCGGCAGAAGGACTATTCCTCATGTTTTCCACAATGCGCAAGCACCTCAAGAAGTACCTGCACGCGAGCGGCGGCAATATGACGATGTTCGCTTCGATCGCGGCGATCCCGATGATTGCCAGCGCCGGCCTGGCGATCGACTACATGCGCGCTTCGCGCTCCGCCCAGGAACTCCAGCAGATGGCAGACGCTGCCGCTCTGGCGGCGGCCTCGGCCAAGAACGTCTCGGGCACCACCACGGAACAGCTTGCCCAGCGCTCGGCCATTGCAACCAGCTACATCACCGCTTCGGTAGCAAAAGTCTCCGACGTCGAACTGGTTGGCGCCCCCGAGGTCACCACTGGTCCCAACACCATCGACATCCAGTTGAATGCTAAAGTGAAGGGCTCCTTCATCAATGTTCTGAACGGCTTGAAGAGCAGTGCCGATGTTGGTGGCGACGTTGACTCCGATGTGGGTGGCGAGTCCTCATCGAAGGATATCAGCTTGTCAGTGCATGCCAAGGTTGGCTTCAGCACGGATTCATATCGCTGCCTCGTCTCCATGCATCCGAGCCTGACGCAGGCTGTCAGTTTCGAAGGCAACTCCGAATTCATGGCGAATTGCGCCGTACACGCCAATTCCAATGCGACCGTGGCGATCCGTACCTGGGGCAGTGCCGAGGCCTATGCAACCTCGTTCTGCGCGCGCGGCGGCTGGGCCGGTTCGGGCTTCTCGCCCGATCCGAAGGGTGGCTGCACCTATGTGAACGATCCCTATGCCTCTATGGTCCTGCCGACCCCTGCAACTTGCATCACTGCCGCGGCGGCGGGCTTGCCAACTTCCGGTAGTGGATCAAAGCTGACGGCCTCTGGTGCCTTCGTCAAAAATGAAGCCAGAACCTTGCCACCCGGCACCTATTGCGGCGGCATCGAAGGCAAGACCCACGCGAATATCACCCTGCAAAAGGGCGTCTACATTTTGAGCGCCGGCGATCTGACGCTCGACGCTGGCTCCAAGATCACTGCGACGGCGGGCACGATCATTTACCTGACCGGCACCAGCAGCAACATCTATATCGCATCGGGTGGCGTGGTGGAGTTGATTGGTCCCAACAAGTCGAACAATGTCTCCGGCGACTCGACCTATGCTTATCGCGGCTGGGCCATATTGCAGGATCGCACCTCGACGCCGGCTACTGATAACGACATCCACTCGGGGGGCGATGTCAACATTACCGGCGGATATTATGCGCCGACGCAGGATCTAGTGGTCTCGGCAAACGGTGACATGAATACCGAATCTGCCTATTTCCCGATGATCACCAACACGCTCAACATGACCGGGACCGCGACCCTTTACGTCAACCTTGACTGGGACTCCGCCGATCTCGACGAACCCACCCAGCTGAAACAGGCCGGCAAGGTCTTCGTCAGCCAGTAATCCTGCGGAAACGGCAACCATCATTGCGGCGCGCCTTCAAGAGAGGCGCGCCGTTTGCGTTTTGAGGTTGCGGCAAACGCAAAAACACCTCATTTTGACCCGATGAATCGCTTTTTCGGGACGGCAGCGGGCCGCCCTCATTTTGAAACGGAAGACCATGCCGCCATTGTTCCTCAGAATTTTCACCGCCGCGGCGCTCGGCGGCACGCTGCTCTGTTCGCCAGTCCTCGCCTATGAGCGCTCCGGCGACCAGTCCTTCTCGGGCGGCTATCTGGCCGGGCGCTCGGCCACCAAGCTGCGCGACAATGAGCTTGCCTCGGGTTATTTCAGCGAGGCCCTGAAGGCCGACGCGGACAATCCGCAGCTTGTCGAGAAAGTCTTCCTGCTGGAGCTTTCGGCGGGCAGCATGGCCTCGGCGGAAGAATATGCCACCCGTGTCTTAGGCTTCAACAGCCAGCAGCGCATGGCCCGCATCGTGCTGGGCTTGCGCGATTTCCGCTCCCGCCACTACGAGGACGCAAGGCGCAATTTTCAGGCCGCCGCCTATACGCCGGTGGGCGAGCTGACCTCCGCCCTGCTGAGTGCCTGGGCCCATGCCGGGGAGGGCGAATTGAACCTGGCGCTCAAGGCCCTCGATCGCCTCTACCTGCTGCAGAA
>JANLTS010000550.1:0-2411 GCA_031363045.1 Hyphomicrobiales bacterium | reverse complement strand
GGTTCGGCGTCGTCGAGACATAAACCGCATACATCGGGCGCCCCGGCTCAAGCCCGATGTGGCCGCCGTCGACCTCGCGCGAGACGAAGGCAATTGACCATGCATCCTTCCGCGGCCATTCCACCACGCAGACATAGCGGAACGAGGCGCCCTTCTGCGAGAACAGCGTTTCGAATATCTGTTTCGAACCCTTGTAGATCGAGCGCACCACCGGAGTACGGTTGAGAATCTTGTCCCACAGGCCAATCAGCGTGCGGCCAACCAGGTTGGCGGCAAAGAAACCGATCAGCGTGATGCCGATGAGCGCGAAGATGAGGCCGAAGCCGGGGATCTTGACGGGCAGGTATGTGTCTGGGTTATAGGCCTCGGGGAGGAATGCTTTTACCCTTGCGTCAAACAGAGTGACAAACCAAAAGGTCGCCCAGATCGTAATGGCGATGGGCGCCGTAATGACCAGGCCCGTGAAGAAATAGGCGCGCAGCTTGCCGAAGAAGGATGACTGAGTCTTGATTTCGACATCAACCGTCTTCACTTGGGGCCGTGATTCAGAGGGTGGGGGTAAGAGTTTTTTCTGCATGTATATCTCAAATGGCATGAAGCGGCTGGGGTCCGCAAGGCGCAACGCGGTCGTCTCGTGGTGAAAGCGTTAAAGCGGCCATTGCTGCTTGCCATTGGCTGGCTGTGCGTGGGGCTTGGTGCCATCGGCATCATCATGCCGCTGTTTCCGACCACACCCTTCCTTCTGGTGGCCGTCTGGGCCTTCTCGAAATCCTCGCCGGAAATGGCTGAGCGCATCCGCAACCATCGCATTGCCGGGCCATACATCCGCGCCTGGCAGGACGAGGGCGTCATTCCATTGGGCGCCAAGATCGTGGCGATGGCCATGATGGCGGCAACCTTCGCCTATCTGACGTTGGTGTCCGCGGCCCCCGTCTGGGCAGTCGCTGCAGCCGGGTTGGTGATGCTGGGAGCAGCGATCTTCATCCTGACCAGGCCCAGCCGCAAACGCGGCGGCTGATCTCAGTTGCTGGAGGCGGCGCGGGCTCCCCGCTCGACCGGATATTGCCCGTTCCAGACCCGGGCACGCGCTTCGGCCTCGATCAGTTCATCCTGACCGACATTGGCCTCAAGCTGCAGGGCGCGGTCGAAAATTTCCGGATTTTCTTCCGGCCTCGCCGACTTGCGGGCGAGAATGTACCACATGACGGCGCGGGTGCGGTCGCCCCGCACCAGGCGGCCTTCCCAATAGAGTTCACCCAGATAGGCTTCAGCCGGGGCATAGCGCTTGCGCGCCGCGGCCATCAGCCATTTCAAGCCCTGCTGCGGGTTCTTCTTCACGCCCTCGCCCCTGATGCTCATCACCCCCAGCGCGAAATGCGCCGCTGGGTGGCCATAGGTGGTGGCAATCTTGAGATACGCCCGGGCTGCAGCCTGAGGATTGGGCTTCAGGCTGGCGTTGACGGCACCCAGGCGCTGGTAATCCGCAACCCGCACCATGGCATCAACGGTGATCCGCAGCCGGTTCTTGTCGTCCTCGTCAGGGTCGTAATGATCGGCGACCCGGCTGTAGTAAGTAAACGCCGCCGCATCGTCCTGCCTGACGCCACGGCCCTGCCGGTACATATGGCCGAGATACCAGTCGGCGACGATGTTGCCATCATCGGACGCGCGCTGGAACTGGCGCAGCGCACGCTCGTACTTGCCGTTCTTGTAGGAGCGCTTGGCCTTCTTCAGGTCATCGGTCCAGAATGGAATATTGATATCGGGAATGCTGAGATCGGGGGCTGCCGGCAGATACGAATAGAACTCGGACAATGCTCCTGGTTCCTCGTCAGTGTCCCCGGCGCGCAGGGGTGCGGCGAACGCCAGGCTGAGAACTATTACCAGGGCGAGATAAGCGGCAAGACGTTTTACGCCTTGTTCCATTTCCCGCATTGGCGCTCGCAAAACCTGCACGATTCCTCAAATCTCCCGGCAAAGCATTGGCCGCTCATTCACGAAGCCTGAACGGTTACCGGGACAACCCATTACACACCGTGTAGGTCTTTCATTTTGTTGAAACTGCGGCTTCGAAAAGATCATCGGACTCACCCAAAATCCTGTCCCGGCGACTGGCCGGAACACACTGCAAGCGATGCTCTTCACGATGCCCCTCTCGACTCCACGGCCGGGATTTCTCCCGCTCGCTGAGTCACGCTAGGCGGCAAATTGGGCGGATAAATGGTTGTGAATCAGGCAGATTTGGACTGAATCACAAATCGATGGGCTGTTGCATATCGGCAACAGCAGCGGCATTCACCAATCAATCCGCCTTCACTCCGCGTTCAGATTGGAAAGCTATTCTTGAACCATGTCCGACACCGCACTCCCCTCCCCCATTGAAGCTGCACCCGCAACTGCGCATGGCCACG
>JANLTS010000133.1:0-14535 GCA_031363045.1 Hyphomicrobiales bacterium | reverse complement strand
CCGCAACCGCCCCCCCGCCCGGCGCACGCTGCCGGACACCACGAAGTCGGCCTTCAGCGTTTCGCGAATTGCCGCGAAATCCGTTACATCGCGAAATGCCCGCGCCGAGTGCTGCCCGATAACCGCAAAAGCACGGAAGCGCGTTAGGCGTTCGGTGATGTCGACCGTAATGCCGTCGCTGAAATACTGCTGCTCGGGATCGCCACTCAGATTTTCAAACGGCAAGACGACGATTACCGGCTTCACATCGGCTTTGATAGCAATCGCTGCCGCACTCGTCGTTTCCGGCGTTGGCCCCGCATATTTATAGCCGCGCCCATGCACAGTGACGATAAAAGAAGGATCGAGCAACTTGCGCAGCGCCGAGACATGCACCTGCAGCGTGTTCTCTTCCACCACCACGCCCGGCCACACGGCGGCGAAGATCGCGTCCTTGCTAACCACGTCCCCTGAGTGATCGAGCAGGACGCAAAGCAGGTCAAAAGCCCGGGCTGAAAGTTCAACCGGACCATCCGGCCCCTCGACGCGGCGGTCCTGCCGTTTCAACCGATACTGTCCGAATGTAAGTTGCAACGTGTTGCCATCTCCCGCTCTCCGCGCAGCATCAAACCACTCCGGCCGCAATGCGCAAGGAAATTTCAAGAATGCGCCGTTGCTTTCAACTTTGTACTCGTGACAATCGGACTGGATTGCCGCATCCTCTTCTCGTCAAGTGGAGGCCACCAAGGCGCCACAGCAAGGGAGGAAGCGAAGATGTCGTTCTATCTCTATCAGCTCAGCTACTCGAAAGAAGCCATCAAGTCGATGGTCGCAAGCCCGTCTGACCGCGAGGCCGCGGCGCGCAAGCTCATCGAAGCGATTGGCGGCAAACTGCATCATCTGTTTTTTGCTTTCGGGCAGTATGATGTGATCTGCCTCATCGAAGCGCCAGACGACAAGGCGATGATGGCAGCTATCGCAGCCGTTGCATCGGCTGGCACCGTATCGGCGTCCTCGACCGTTAAGCTCATGACGGCTTCCGATGCCATGGCCGCCATGACCATGGCCGGCAAGGTAACCGGCGCTTACAAACCGCCGCACGGTTGACGCCGGAATTAATGCCCATAACAGCGGGCTGTCATCGGCCCGCTGTGTTACTTCCCGGAGGCTGGAGCGCCAACTTCAGCCCTGCAATGAGACGTTCGCGAAGTTCCGGATCGCGGTAGGGCTCACGGGCAGCGGCGGCGAAGAAATCAAACATCCGGCCTTGCGCCGCGAAGCGGTCGATGATCGCCTGGGCCTTGTCGCGCTCGCCTAAATAACCGTAGCAGGCGATCAGGTACATCATGTCCGAGGCGTTATCGAACAGGGGAAGCAAACCGGGGATGGCGTCGCGATAGCGAGCCTCCTGGAAGGCGATCTTCGCGGCGTATTCGGCGAACCACAGCGGCGGATTGGGATTGAGCTTGAGGCCACGGCGGAGCCATTCCTTGGCTTCGCCGCACTGACCTTCAAAGATTGCCACACAGGCGCGCTGTGCATTGCAATAGGGTTCGCCCGGGTTGAGGTGCAGCGCCCGGTCGATCGCGGCCCGCGCCGCGTCGACGCCATCCAGCCACAGAACACCCACGCTGTAGCCGACGAAGCCCCTGGCGCTGGTGGGATCGTGTTCGGTGGCCCGCGCCAGAAGGCCAACACCTTCCGCCAAACTCACACGGTCGAAATCGCTGAAGTAACGCAGGCATTTGGAATTGCCCAGCCATTCCAGGGCTTGCCAATAGCCGGGATCGATGGCCAAGGCCCGCTCACAGCAATCGATCGCCGCCGTCGTGCCCTCCCGGGTCTGTTTGAAGTAGTGCCAAATGCCGAGCAAAGTTAGTTCGTAGCATGTCAGATTGGCCGGGTGCCGGTGGCTGGTTCTGCCGGTGATTTCGATTTCGAGCTGCCGGGTTACAGTGGCCGCCACCATTTCCGCGACTTCATCCTGAACCTCGAACAGGTCAGCTATGGGCCGGTCATAGTGCTCGGCCCAGATCGCCTTGCGTGTCGAGGCGTCGGCCAGGCGCGCCGATATGCGAATGCGGCTGCCAGAGCGGCGGACATTGCCCGAAACCAGGAAATCGGCGCCCAGCGATGTCCGGATCGCATCGATATCCAGCACGGCACTCCGCTCCATGAAGCTCGAATCGATGCCGATCACCGACAGAACCCGGAAGCGGGTCAGCCGGTCCATGATGTCTTGGGTGATGCCGTCACTGAAATACTGCTGCTCCGGATCGCCACTGAGATTTTCAAACGGCAGCACGGCGATCACCGGCCCGGTGCCTGGCGTTGAGCTGGACTTGGCGGCGATGGCTCCTCCCTCTACAGCACCTGGCACCGGTCCGGCGTATTTGTAGCCCCGCCCATGCACCGTCACGATCATGCCGGGGGCCAGCGCCTTCCTGAGTGCCGAAACATGCACCTGGAGGGTGTTTTCCTCCACCACCACGCCCGGCCACACGGCGGCGAACAGCGCGTCCTTGCCGATCACCTCGCCCGATCTCTCCAGCAATGCGCACAGGATGTCGAACGACCGCGCCGACAGGTCAATCGCCCCATCCGGGCCCGTCAACACCCGCTCCTGCCGCTTCAGCCGGTATGGCCCGAAGGAAACGTCCATGCACGACACTCCAGTCCCCGTGCCGGACGATAACAAAGACCGGCTCCAAATGCGAATATCAGCTTTCTTCAGAACTCTTCAGTCCTGATGTTGGGACTTTCAGGCGGGCGAGCGGCATCCTCCAGCCATCGACAAAGGAGAATTCAAATGACCGACCTTCCCTTTCACGAAGCCTACCCCCAGATTTCTGTCAAGCAATCGAAAATCCTGCTGGCCGTCCAACGGCATCTGTCCACGGTCTGGCTGATCCTCAGGGATTGCCGAAACGGCCTGCGGGGTACAGGCATCCCCGTCAGCAAGGTTTGTGAGATGATCTATGTCGAACCCTATCAGGGCAATGGCCGGGGCGAACGGACCGAGCCCAACCGCTTGTAGCATCAGGCCGACATGACCATCGCCCACGACATGCCCGCGAGGATGATCGCTCCTGTGGATCAGACGAGCAGTGCTTTCCGCACCCCGTCGATCAAATGCTGATGCAGCGCTGCGTCGCTGTAGGGTTCGCGCGCGGCGGCAGCGTGGAAGTCAAGCACCCGGCCCTGGGCAACAAAGCGGGCAACGATGGCTTGCGCCTGATCAGTTTCACCAAGATGTCCGTAACAGGCGATCTGATACATCGTTTGCCAGGCAAAATCGGCGTTGACCAGACCGGGAAGCGCCTCGCGGTAGCGCCCCTGGTGAAAGGCGATCAGCGAGTGATACTGTTCAACCCAGGGCAAGGCGTGGGGGGTCAGTTTCTTCAGGCTGGCAAGCCATTCTTTTGCTAGGTCGATTTCACCATCATAAATCGCGACGAGCGCGCGCTGCGCGATGGCATGATGGTCGTTTGGGTTCAGCCGCAAGGCATGCTCGATCGCCGAACGAGCCTGATCTGCGCCAAGGATCAACCCGGAGCTGAGGCTGTAGCCGACAAAGGCCTTCGAATCGGTGGGGTTTATCCTGATGACCTGTTCAATCAGATCCATGCCTTGCTTGACCGACGGAAGGTCGAAGTCGATTTCATAGTAAAGGCATTTGGAAACGCCGAGCCAAAACAGCGCCTCTGGATAGTCGGGGTCCTCGGCCAGAGCCCGTTCAAACAAGTCAATCGCCTTGCCATTGCCGTCGCGCGTTAACTCGAGATGGTGCCACGCCCCTCGCAACAACAGGTCATAGGTCTTGAGGCTGGACGGCGGTTTGCGCAGGGTGCGGCTGGTAAGCTCGATATCGAGCTTCTGCGAGATGGTGGCGGCGACCATGTCGGCAACCTCATCCTGCACGTCGAAGAGATCGGCCATCGGCCGGTCATATTGCTCGGCCCAAACCGAGGTGCGGGTTGCAGCATCGGTCAACCGGACGGAGATGCGGATGCGGCTGTCGGACCGGCGGACACTGCCGGAGATGACGAAGTCGGCATCGGTGGCGGCCCGGACCTTTTCGACATCCGGCACGGAACTTTGCCCAGCCAAGCTCGAATCGACCGCGATCACGGACAGAACCCGAAAGCGGGTCAGCCGGTCAGTGATGTCCTGGGCGATGCCGTCACTGAAATACTGCTGATCGGGGTCGCCGCCGAGATTGGCGAAGGGTAGGACCACAATCATCGGGCCCCGATGCGGATTTCCTGCCGGTGTCTTGGCAGCTGATTTTTCGGGCACAGGCCCAGCGTAACGATAGCCGCGACCGTGGACCGTCGCGATCATGCCATCAGGCAGCGCCTTGCGCAGCGCCGAGATGTGGACCTGCAGCGTGTTCTCTTCCACTACAATGCCGGGCCACGCGGCGGCGAATAGCTCATCCTTGCTGACCACGTCGCCCGCATTGTCCAGCAGCACGCACAGCAAGTCGAAGGCGCGCGCCGACAGATCAACCGGGCCATCTGGCCCCTCGACGCGCCGCTCCTGGCGTTTCAGCCGATAGGGTCCGAATGCTCTATCCATCGGCCAGAACCAATCTGATGCCCTGGTGCAGCCGTTCACGGACGGCCGGGTCGCGGTAGGGTTCGCGGGCGGCGGCGGCGAGGAAGTCAAACACCCGGCCTTGCGCCGCGAAGCGCTCGACGATCGCCTGGGCCTTGTCGCGTTCTCCTAAAAGGCCGTGGCAGGCGATTTGGTACATCATCTGCCAGGCGCCATCTGGCCTGACCGCGAGATCCTTGATGGCATCGCGATAACGTTCTTCCTGAAAGGCGATCAGCCCGACGTATTCCACGACCCACGGCAGTGGATTCGGACTGAGCTTGTGGCCGCGGCTCAGCCAGTCCAGCGCTTCGGTACACTGCCCCTCATAGATCGCGACCAGGGCGCGCTGGACATTGGCATAGATATCGCCCGGATTGAGACTCAAGGCGTGGTCAATCGCGGTGCGCGATGCGTCGATGCCTTCAACCAATGCGATGTAGAGGCTGTATCCGACGAACATTTTGGAATTGCCGGGATCGAGCCCGATGGCCTGGCCAAGCAATTCGAGACCCTGCAACAGTTCGCTATAGTTGAAGTCGGTTTCGTAGCGCATGCACCTGGCAACGCCAAGCCACCCCAGCGCTTCCGAGTTACCAGGGTCGCCCGCCAAAGCCTGCTCGAAGCATTCGATGGCTTGGTCAGTACCTTCACGCGTCTGCTTGAAGTAATGCCAGACACCAAGCAGAGTCAGTTCGTAACTTTTCAGGTCGGCCGGATGCCGGCGCATTGACTGGCTTGCGATCTCGATTTCGAGCTGCCGGCTGACCGTCGCCGCCACCATCTCGGCGACTTCATCCTGAACCTCGAACAGGCCGGCTATGGGCCGGTCATAATGCTCCGCCCAGATCGCCTTGCGGGTCTTGGTGTCGGCCAGGCGCGCCGAGATGCGGATGCGGCTTTCGGAGCGGCGGATATTGCCGGTGACGACAAAGTCCGCCCCCTGCGCTGCCTGGATCGCATCGATATCTGGCGTGGCGTTCTGCGGCATCGAGTTTGAATCGATACCAATAACCGACAGGACGCGGAAGCGGACGAGCCGGTCGATGATATCCTGCGTAATGCCATCGCTGAAATACTGCTGCTCCGGATCGCCGCTCAAATTGTCGAAGGGCAGCACGGCAATGACCGGCTTGGATTCGGGAGTGGTGCTGACTTTCGGCGCGTCGCCTTTGGCCGTCTCCAGCACAGGCCCAGCATATTTATAGCCACGCCCGTGCACCGTGACAAAAAGGGCAGGGTCGAGCGCCTTCCGCAGCGCCGACATATGCACCTGAAGGGTGTTTTCCTCGACCACAACTCCAGGCCACACGGCTGCGAAGATCACGTCCTTGCTGACCACCTCGCCCGCATGGTCCAGCAGCACGCACAGCAAGTCAAAGGCGCGCGCCGACAGGTCAACCGGGCCATCCGGCCCATCGACGCGCCGCTCCAGCCGTTTCAGCCGATATGGTCCGAACGTCACGTTCATCCTGCTGCCGTCTCCTGTCCCCTGGACAGGATCAAACCATTCCGAACGGGAGCGCAAGGCCAATTCAATTCGATGGCGGCAGAAACAGAAGTCGACGACGTCAGCCGTTTGACAGGGCAAACGCTTTGGCAATGCCCGTGATCAGCCGTTGCCGGGGCTCCGGATCGCGAAACGGTTCATCGGCTGCCACGGCCAGAAGATCCCAATGCCGCTGCTCGATGCGCGGCGTGATCGCGGCAATTCCGGCGGCGTCGCCAAGATGGCCGAGGCAGGCCGTGACATAGGCGGTGTCAAAGGCGCATTCGGGAATTGCGGCGAACCCCGGCAGCGCTTCGGCGTACCGCCCCGCGACGAAGGCACCGATGGCGCGAAATTCGGCATACCACAAGGGTGGCAGCGGGTTTAGCCGCTCGGCTTGATCGATGAAGTCATAGGCAGAAGCGAGATCGCCTCTATAGATGTGCAGGAGGCCCAATTCCGCCAGCACATGCGGGTCGCCGGGGGTCAGCGCGAAGGCTTTGTTGTAACTAGCAGTTGCTGCATCCAGGCCTTCCGCCCAGAGTTGCAGAAAGGCGCACGCGGTGTGGCATTGCGCATTGGTGGGATCGAGTTCGGTCGAACGCCTGGCCAATTCCAGACCCTTCGCCAGATGGTCACGGCGATGTTCCATGAACCAGTGATTGATGTAACACGACGAGAGCCAGCGATGGGCATAGGCATTGCCGGGGTTGACGGCGATGGCGGCCTGAAAACATTCTGCGGCATAGGCATTGCCGGCAACCGTCAGCGTTCGGAAATGCCAGATGCCGCGCAGCACGAGCTCGTAGCTCGAGACGTCAAGGCCACGTTGCGGTCCCCGCCCGCCAATCTCGAGCTCAACCCGGCCCATCAGCGTGCTGGCGATGATGTCTGCCACCTCATCCTGCACCGCGAAAACATCCTCGAGCGGCCGGTCGTAGTGTTCAGCCCACATGGCGGTTCCATTCACCGCATCGGTCAGGCGCGCAGCGATGCGCACGCGCCCGCCCAGCTTGCGGATGCTGCCGGTCAGCACATAGTCAGCCGCCAGCTTGCCACGCAGTTCCGGCAGGTCGTCGTCGCGACCGCGCAGCGCGAACGACGAATGATGGCCGATCACCGACAGTACCCGGTATTTCGCCAGCCGGTCGATAATGTCCTCGGTGATGCCATCGATGAAATATTGCTGTTCCGGATCATCGCCCGGATTGTTAAAGGGCAGAACCGCTACCAGCGGCTTGCGATCAGGTTTCACTTGCGCCGGCTCGTGCCCCCCAGGCGATACCGGCGGCGGCCCGGCATACTTGTATCCCCGGCCATGCACGGTGACGATAAGCGACGGCCCCAGCGCCTTGCGCAGGCCCGAGACATGCACCTGCAGCGTATTCTCCTCCACCGCCACGCCCGGCCAGACGGTATCGAACAAGTCATTCTTGCTGATCAACTCGTTGGGCTTCGCCAGCAGGGCGGCCAGAATATCGAATGAGCGGGCGCTAAGATTGAGCGGCCCATCCGGCCCCGACACCTGCCGGTCGCGGTGCATCAGACGATAATCGCCGAATTGCAAGTCCATGCCAGTCGCTTTCCCCGTGCCCCGCAACACTAGCTCAACCGGGCGCAAAAATCGACCAGCAGATCATTTCAGGTTCTTTCAGGTTTGCCCCAAGGACTTTCAGGCGGCGGAGGTTCAGTCTCAAAGTCACAGGAGAACAGCCATGACATACATTCTGCACCACGAAGCCCCGGTCCGGTTCGAAACCCAATCGATCGTCAGGTCCGCCTTGCGCCTGACCCGCAATGCGCTGGTCATCGGCACTCGCAGTGCGACAGACCTCGCACTGGCCATGGCCCGCACCCCGGCGGCCATCAGCCGGGCCTTCGCCTCGGCCTATGCCGATCCGTTCCAGCCGAAGCATTCGGCCAACGACCCGGCCGATCCGCGTAATTTCTAACTCCGCGCCGTGCGGGCCTGCGCCAGGGTGGAGAGTGCAATCCCCGCCGCTACGACGGCCACTCCGGCCCACACCATCGCCGGATAGGTTTCGCCCAGCAGCGTGACGCCGATGCCAACGCCGACGATGGCCGCGACATAGCCGATCTGGCTCAAATAGGTCGGCCCGCCCACCGCCTGCAGGCGGAAGAAGGTCAGGTACATGATGGTGGCCGAGACGAGTTGCGCCGCGACGACGAAGGGCACGTCGAGCAAGGGGCGGAGATCAATGCCGTGCCAGAAGATACCCACAAGGACCAGCGGCGGCACGGCGGCGAGGTTCACCAGTGCCGCGAGGCGCATCGGCCCTGCCCCTTTCGGCCACGCAACCGTACGGTAGACATTGCCGACGCCAAGGAACACCGGAATCGATGCGGCGAGGAACAGCCACAGCGATTCCTCGGATGTGAAACTGGCATTGCGGGCGATGATGATGGCGATAGCCCCCGCCAATCCCAGCGCGATGCCCGCTAGCCCCAGCAGGCTCGGTGGCCGCACTTTCAGCAGCATGGAGAGCAGTGCCGTCATCACCGGCGACGTCGCCACCATGATCGAGGCCAAGCCACTGCCGATATGCGGAATGGCCGCAAAGGTCAGGAACAGCGGAACGACATTGGAGATGAGTCCGGAGATCGCCGCATAGCGATAGATGCCGGGCACCGATGGCGCCTTCTCGATCGCCGCCGTCAGCCCAAGCAGCACCAGCCCGGTGCCAAGGCAAATGACAATCGCCCACAGCGCCGGATTGACCCCCGCCGCGACACCGAGTTTGGCGAGTGGAAAGTTGCAGCCAAAGGCGATGCCGGTGATGAGGAGAAGCGGCAGGGGACGGTTCACAGCGCCGCAATCAAAGATTCCGCCGTCAACCCTCGTGGCCCATGGCGGTTGGCGGCGTCGCCATGCAGCCAGACGGCGGCGCATGCGGAATCGAAGGGATCGAGATGTTGTGCCAGTAGGCCGGTGATGATACCGGCCAGCACATCACCCGATCCGGCGGTGGCGAGAGACGGCGGCGCGTTGGTGTTGATCTTCGCCATGCCGTCGGGCCTGGCGATCACCGTATCCGGGCCTTTGAGGACCACCACGGCGCCAGAGCGCGCAGCAGCTTTTCTGGCACGTTCAAGTCTTGAATCACCAGACACGTTCAAGTCCTTGAACAGGCGGGAAAACTCGCCATCGTGCGGGGTCATCACCACGGGCCGGTCAGCGCGCTCCGCGATGAGGCCAAAGAGAGTCGGCGGATCATCGGCGAAGCTCGTCAGCGCATCGGCATCGAGCACCACGGCTGCGCCGCTGCGCAAACAAATCTCGACGGCGCCGCGGGTTCGCAAACCCACGCCAGCCGCCGGGCCGATGCAGACAGCATTCTTGCGTTTGTCGGCGAGAACTTCGCCAAGTTCCGCTTCGGAGAACATGATGGCGGTGACATGCGTCGCGTGGACGGCAAGCGCCTCGCGCGACCCATTCAAGGTCACCAGCCCTGCCCCGGTGTTCGCCGCCGCCTGCGCCGCCAGTCGTGACGCCCCGGTGTTGAGCGGCCCGCCTGAAACAATCACGGCATGACCGCGGATGTATTTATGGTCATGCAACTGAGGAACACGCAGAAGGGGCGCGGCATTCTCAAAACAGGTCGGATTGATTTCGGACATCACGGCTTGCGGAATGCCGATGTCAGCCACCACGATGTCGCCGCACAAGACTCTCCCCGGCATCAGCATATGGCCGGGCTTCTTGCGAAAGAAGGTGACGGTCAGTGCGGCGGCAGAGCAATGGCCACGCACTTCGCCACTGCCGCCATCGAGACCCGAGGGAACATCGACGGCGATACTCGGCACATGCGCCTCGCGCATCAGCGATGAGATGGCTGCGGGGAAATCCTTCGACAGTCCGGCGCCGAACAACGCATCGACGATCAGTCCGGCATCACCGATCTCGATTGCTGTTTCGACCGAGCCATCCCACCTCGCCGCCATCACAGCAGCATCGCCTTTCAGCGCGGCCAACTCGCCATAGAGCGCCACGCGCACCGGCCAGCCCCATTTCTTCAAGTATCGAGCGCAGACGAAGCCATCGCCGCCGTTGTTGCCGGGGCCGCAGAGCACCAACGTTTTCCGCGCTCCATAACGACGGACGATTTCCTCGGCCACCGCGCGCCCGGCATTTTCCATGAGCGTTAGGGAAGGCACGCCCGCTGCCACCGCCAGCGCGTCGGCGCGGTACATTTCGGCGGGTGTCAGAAGTTCATGCATGCCCCACACTAATCGCAAGCGGACCTGCCTGTCAGGACAAAAGTGGTCATGGGATCACGCCGTCCTGCATGGCACTCTTCGCCGATGCTCGAACTCCGCCCGATCTGCGAGAACTGCGCCAAGCCATTGCCGCCCGAAGCAGCGGATGCGATGATCTGCAGCTTCGAATGCACCTTCTGCGCAGATTGCGTGACGAACGTGCTGCATAACGTTTGCCAGAACTGCGGCGGCGGCTTCGAAAAGCGCCCGGTGCGGCCAGCCACAAATTGGCGGCGCGACAACAATCTGGCCCACAATCCGGCAACCGAAGTTCGCCGTCACAAGCCGGTCGATCAGGCCGCCCATGATGCTTTTGCCAAGGGCATCCGCGTTATTCCGCCGGAAGGGCGCTGAAGCGCCGCTTGCGGTGCAGCGTTGTCTTCGTCAAGACTGGTCCACTCGCCAAGCGCCAAGGACCCCGGCCATGACCACCCCGCTGCCCGATGCCGTCAAACTGCTCGCCAAGCGCATTCTAGAGGTCGGTTACGACGATCTGCCAGCCCGCGAGCGCCACGTGCTCGAGCGCGTGGCCAACCGGCTGGCGGTGTCGCGCGATGTCAATATCGACTATGATACCAGCCGCAGTTTCGGCGAGCGTCTGTCGGACCGCATCGCCAGTTTCGGCGGCTCGTGGACCTTCATCATTTTCTTCGGCGGCGCCATCATCGCCTGGGTTATCGTCAACACCATTCTTCTGGTGCAATGGGGCAACGGTCCGTTCGATCCCTACCCGTTCATCCTGCTCAATCTCTTTCTGTCGATGGTGGCGGCCCTGCAAGCACCCATCATCATGATGTCGCAGAACCGTCAGTCCGCCAAGGATCGGCTACAGGCCAGCCACGATTACGAGGTGAACCTCAAGGCAGAGATCGAGATCATGGCGCTGCACGAAAAGCTCGACGAAATCCGCAGCAAGGACCTGGCCGGACTGATCAAGTCGCTCAAACACTAGGGCGCGGGGGCATTGCCTGAAAGGCAGTAAGCTCGGGGTCGATGACATCCCAGCTGATGCGGCGCTTGTCGTAGAAGCGCATCTGCGGGGTCACCGCTTCTGGGTCGTCGAGGGTCGCAAGGCTACCAGCCGTCAGAACCCGACGGCGGACCGCGAATCTGAGCTGTTAACCGTTGCCCTCCCCAGACCGTGAAGAGATTCGCTGGCGATCCGGCCGGCGGCTTCGGCAAGCGGTACGGGGGAGCCGAAATAGAAGCCCTGCATCAAGTGGCAGCCTTCGCTCAGAAGCGTCTGCCGCTCGGCTTCAGTTTCGATACCTTCGGCCACCACATCTAGTCCGAGATCGCGGCCGATGGACAATACTGCGCGGGTCACCGCGCGGTTCACGGCGTTGGTCTTGATGCTGCGCACAAAGGACCGGTCGATCTTGACCTTGTCAAAGGCAAAGCGTTGCAGATAGCTCAAGGTCGAATAGCCGGTGCCGAAGTCGTCGAGCGCGACCTTGACACCGAGTGCGCGCAATTGCTCAAGGACCTGGAATGTCGCGGACTCGTTCTTGAGAACCACGCTCTCGGTGACTTCCAGCTCCAGCCTGGCTGCGTCCAGATGGTTTTCCGCAAGCGCCGCCGCCACGATTTTTGATAATCCGCAAGAGCGAAACTGCAGGGCCGAGACATTCACCGCCACCTTGATATGCTGCGGTAGGGCCGCTGCATGGCGGCATGCCTCGTGGATGGCCCATTCTCCGACGGCCAACATCATTCCCGAATCCTCGGCAACAGGGATGAAGTCGCCGGGCGTTACGAGACACCGTACGGGATGCCACCATCTGATGAGGGCCTCAAGACCGACGATCTTCGATGTCAGCCCGTCGACGACGGGCTGGTGATAAAGTTCCAGTTCGCCGCGCGCTTCAGCGCCGCACAGATCCCGCTCCAGGCAATGTCGGGCTTGCTTCAGACGGTCAAGCTCGGCGTCGAACAGACGCGCATGGCCACGGCCGTCTTCCTTGACGCTGTACAGCGCGAGGTCAGCATTGCGCATCAGATCGGTGGCGCTCGACGCATGGTTCGGGAAGCTTGCAATGCCGACACTGGCACTGAGCTGATGTCTGGCGCCATCCACATCGATCGGCGCCAGGAAGATGTCCATGATGCGACTGGCGAGGGCGATCACCGCTTGGTCGTCCGGCAGTCCTGGCACCTGGATGGCAAATTCGTCGCCTCCCAGACGGGCGGTCATGCCGTTGGGTGGCACCACAAGGCGCAGCCGTTCCGCACAGGTCCGCAGCACCGCATCGCCCCGCGCATGGCCAAAGACATCGTTGACGTCCTTGAAACGGTCGCAGTCGATCAGAAACAGGGTCAGACCGCATTTTTCAGCGGCGGCGACCTGCCGGTGCAGCTCGGCGTAGAAGGCGGCGCGATTGGCAAGGCCGGTCAGGGCATCGGTTTCAGCCGCGACTCTCAGGCGCTCAAGATAGCGCATGCGCTCGGTGATCTCTACCACCGTCCCCGCCATGTATCTGGGGTCTCCAGCCTCGTCGCGAACCAGCCATGCCGACTCGCTGATCCAGATTCGCTCGCCAGTGCCGTGGCGATAGGCCTCGGAAACGAAATCCACCACTTTGCCATCGCGCTCAAGCTCGCCACGGAACTGCCGGTAGCGATCCGGGTCGACATAGCTCTGATGGACGACATCCTTCATGCCATCCATCATATCAGCTTCGCTACTGTAGCCGTTCAGCCGGACGAGCGCCGGATTTGCCTGCATCGGCTTGCCATCGAGGGATGTGCGATGAATGCCATAGGGCGCATTCTCGAAAAGCTCCCGATACTCGCGCTCGCTGGCCTTCAGCAGGAACATGCGGTTGGTGATATCATTGAGATCGTCGACGAGGATGACGGTCGCCAGTCCGCCTGACGGAATGAGGCGGGCGCGGGCGACATGACCAAGGTGATTGCGAAAGGTGTAATAGCGCTGGGTTCCGCCGAGCGCAGGCGCGATCTTCTCCAGAATATCCCGAATGATCTGTTCCGACATGGCCCCACAAGCTGGCAAGCCAAGGATGGCACAGGCATCGTGATCGGCCGTATAGGTTCCCTCTTCCGCATCGCACCAGACTGCTCCGTACGCATTCGGCACCATGGTGCGTGACAGAGGTGTCGCCCCGACCTGCGCAACGCGATCAAGAGGTCTGGTTTGGGCGTCCAGTTCCGGCATTTCGGGGAGTTATCTCCTTACGGATTTCGTCTTTGACATTAGACAATTGTGTCTCCGGACTGGTTAACCGCTCTGATCCATGGCGCCAGTTTCTGCAGCAACTGCACGGGGCGATGAATTGTTAGTTTACACCAAGTCTAAACTGTAACTGTTAATATGATTAAATTATAGGCAAACAGCACGATTTTTGATCACAAACATGGGCGGAGCCGCAGACGGATATTACCTAACCTGTTGAACTCGTTGTTCTCACCGTCTGGCACAACACCTGCAACCCTTAACGGGCATTAACGTGAGGCAATCACCTGACATGAAGAAAATCGAAGCGATCATCAAGCCGTTCAAGCTCGATGAAGTGAAAGAGGCGCTTCAGGAGGTGGGCCTCCAGGGCATCACCGTCACCGAAGCCAAGGGCTTCGGCCGCCAGAAGGGCCACACCGAACTCTATCGCGGGGCCGAATATGTCGTCGATTTCCTGCCCAAGGTGAAGATCGAAGTCGTGCTCGCCGATGAATTCGTCGACAGGGCCGTCGAGGCTATCCAGAATGCCGCCCGAACGGGACGCATCGGTGACGGCAAGATTTTCATCTCCAACGTCGAGCAAGCCATCCGCATCCGCACCGGCGAGTCCGGTCCGGACGCGCTCTGATCCCCATACCAGCTCATTTCAAAAGAGGAAAAACACCATGAGCAAGCCAATGGACGCGAGTGCCGTCCTCAAGATGATCAAGGAAAAAGAAGTCAAATACGTCGATCTGCGCTTCACCGATCCGCGCGGCAAGATGCAGCATCTCACAATGGACATCAGCCAGATGGGCGAGGATGCCTGGGCCGATGGCCTGATGTTCGATGGCTCCTCGATTGCCGGGTGGAAGGCCATCAACGAGTCCGACATGGTGCTGATGCCCGATCCGTCATCGGCCCATATGGACCCCTTCTATGCCCAGGCGACACTCGCGGTATTTTGCGACATTCTCGAGCCCGGCACCGGCGAGGCCTATTCGCGCGACCCGCG
>JANLTS010000407.1:0-5483 GCA_031363045.1 Hyphomicrobiales bacterium | reverse complement strand
CTGTTCTTCGACCTTCTCGATCAAGGTATCTATATCGCAGAGCGCGGCTTTCTGGCGCTGTCGTTGATGGTGACTGATGATGACTGCAGGAAGCTTGTCGCGGCGGTCGAAAGTCACATCGTAAAGCGCCGGGAACTGCTCGTCTGAGTCCTCAGAGCATGGCCGGAAGGACGATGCGGCTCATCAGTTTGACCGGCATTTTCCATTGGTCGGCGGCGTTGTAGTTGCCGGCGAAAATGACCACCACCGCCTTCAAGCCGGGGACAATGATCAACCGCTGTCCGCCATTGCCATATGCGGCAAACCAGCGCTTGCCACTGGCGGCGAGGCGGCCCAGCCACCATTGATAGCCGTATTGCAGGCCCGCCTCGGCATCCACACGCGGGCGCATCAATGTGACGATCCAGTCGGCAGCGACTATCCGGCTGCCGTTCCATAGACCTTTGTCGAGAACCATCTGTCCGATGCGCGCGAGGTTTCGGGCTGTCAACCGGAGACCAGAAGACGCGGCAGCACCGCCATCGGGCCAACGCGACCATTCCGCGTCAATTATTCCAAGTGGCCCGAACAGATGTTCTTGCGCGAAGTCCTGCAGTGAGCTTCCTGTTCCACGTTCGATCAGGTAACCAAGCACGATTGTTGCGCCACCGCTATAGGTCCAGCGCCTTCCCGGTTTTTCCGCAATTGGTTTCCCGAGAACATAAGCGATTCGATCGGTGACATGTTCCATGCGCCGTTCGTCATTTAACGGGTTTGAGTATTCGAGGTCTTCAGTCCAAGCCAACCCCATCCGCATCGACAGCACGTGGCCGATTGTCATCCGGCGCTTGAGGGCATCAGTGAACAGGTGCTGGTACTCGGGAAGCGTATCGGCGAGATTTGTTGCCGGGGGAGGCACAGCATTATGCATGAGGGCAATGCCGTAGAGCAGAGCAACGATGCTTTTGGTGACTGAACGCAGATCGTGATTGAGGCTGTTTGAGTGGTCTGCCGATGCGATGTGGTGACCCCAATTCTCATCTTCACCCGGCAGATAGGCTTCATAAGCCAGCTTGCCGTTTCTGACGATCAGCAGGGCATGCAATCCAGCATACTCGCCCGATTGGAAAGCCTTGGCCAGATTGCTTGATATACTTGGGGATATGCCCGCTTCCTCGGGCCGTGGCATGTCCCAGCTGAAGTGCAACGGCGGTGGTGACATGATTCCCATGAGGTTGTTCTACACGTAGGCAAGAAATGCGGCGAGATCTCCAAAGGGCTGGTTTCAGTTGGCTGAACATGTTATTGAATGAACGTTCAATCAATAATTAAGAGGTGTAATCGTGCTTCAACAGGTTGGCAACCGTTTCAACGCGCAGGAAATCTGGCAACAAGACCACGATCATTTTCTGCATCCCTACACACATTTCGACAGTTTCAAGAAAGAGGGCTCGCTCGTCCTCGTCGAGGGCGAGGGTTGTTATGTGAAGGACGCCAACGGGCGGCGCTATTTCGATGGCATCGGCGGCATGTGGTGCGTCAATGCCGGTTACGGCCGGAAGGAAATCGCCGAAACCATGGCCGAGCAAGCCATGCAACTCTGTTATTCCACAACCTTCGTCGATGTGACCAATGCACCGGCAGCTCGGTTGGCCGCCAAGCTTGCTGAACTCGCACCCGGCAATCTCAACCATGTGGCTTTTGCGACGTCAGGTTCGTGCGCTGTCGATACGGCGATCAGGTTGGCGCATTTTTATCAGTCGCGAAAAGGCGAGAAATCGCGGCGCTATGTGATTTCGCGGCGCAACTCGTATCATGGATCGAGTTATCTCGGGATGACGGTCGGGCTGCGCGATGGCGATCAGTCGGAACACTTCAACTATGTGCCGGACCTGGTTCATCACCTGTCGGCGCCCTATCCCTACCGCCGCCCAGATGGCATGAGCCTTGAGGCTTTCAGCGATTTCCTTGTCAGCGAATTCGAACAGAAAATCGAGCAGCTTGGTGCGAAAAACATTGCCTGTTTCATAGCCGAACCGGCCCAGGCCTCGGGTGGTGTTTGCATGCCACCGCCAAACTATCTGCCGCGGATGCGCGAACTCTGCACAAAGAATGGCATTCTCTTTATCGCCGACGAGATCGTCACTGCCTTCGGCAGGCTAGGCCATATGTTCGCCTCGCATGATGTCTTTGGAATCGTTCCCGACATCATTTTATGCGCCAAAGGGCTGACCTCGGGCTATATCCCACTTGCTGCAACGATCTATTCGGATGCAATCCACGATGTGATATCGGCACCGGACCCCGATGCCTGGTTCACGCATGGCTATACCTATTCGGGCCACCCGGTTGCCTGTGCCGTGGCATTGAAGAATATCGAGATTATCGAGCGCGAAGACCTGTGTGGCAATGCTACGCGGGTCGGTGATTATCTGGAAAAACAGCTTGGTGAATTGCGCGAGCTCGACATCGTCGGTGACGTGCGCGGCAAGCGGTTGATGATGTGCGTCGAATATGTGAAGGACAAGGCGACCCGCGAAAAGCTTCCGGATAGCAGTAACATCTCGAAGCGCATTTCCAACGATTGCGAGGCCAATGGCCTTTTGGTCCGTCCGATCGGCCACCTTGATGTCCTGTCGCCGCCACTTACCATCACCAAAGCGGAGGTGGATTTCGTGGTCGAAACCCTCAGGAATGCCATTGTGAAAGCGACCCGCGAACTCAAAGCTGAGGGCGTGGTTTAGGCGGACACCTCACCGGGGAAGGCCATTGTTAAGGCTGGGGGAACGCGGCGGCAGGCAGCTGACGGTTTTTCTTTCCTGAATCCGAATGTGCGTGTAAACTCATGTTTCGAGAGGGCATAAGGAGAATGACCATGAACAAACTCAAGACCATCGCCTCTGCCGTTGCAATCGTCCTTGGGGTGGCGCTTGTCCCGTCGGTGATGTCAGTCACTCCGGCCGAAGCCAACCATGTCAAAGTCAAGATTTTTCTTGGCGGCGGCAAGTGGCTGTGGAAGCGTCATCACCACCGTCATTGCGGCCTCGTCTGGAAAGGGCACCGTCACCACAAAGGTGGCAAGTGGCACAAGCACCGGGTTCGCGCCTGCTGGTAACGGCGGCTGTACCATAGGCACATTTCGGGGCAGCTCCCTGTCATCGGGAGAAGCTCTGTGCAGTGTAAAGGCCTTATGCTCTAAAGTTCGAGAAGAAAGACATCTTCCGGACCGTCGATGTCATCCATTTGGGAGCCAATCTTGTTGGCTCCCATTTTCTTTGCGAGGCCCAGGGATGGCGCGTTTTCGGGAGATACCGAAAGCCTGATCCAATGAACACCTGAGGTCCTGGCAAAGCCGGCCAAAGCTGTGAACGCCTCGGTTGCGATGCCACGCCGGCGCCATGGGGTGAATATCGTGTAGCCCAACTCAATCATCAGGCCATTTTGACCATTGTGCTCGAGGGATTGTGGGCTGTCGTGGCAATTGATGCTGCCAACGATGGTTCCGGTGTCTTTCAGGATGATTGCCCTGATCGACCATGGGGCATAATGCGGATCGTCTTTCCATTGCTGCAACCTGACGCCCGCCCAAACGGCATTTTCGAACCATTCACCGGTGAGAGACGCGCCAATCAGCAGTCTGGCGGCATCGATGTCCTTTGCCTCAGTGGCGGCCAGACCGGCCAAAGGCACCAACCGCATAACCAGCCGCGCCGACTCGATATCGTTCATAGCGACGCCCGTAGGGATTTGGCGAGATTGCCCGCCGCGCCAGCCTCGACACCCTCCAGCCCCAGCCACGAGGCCATGAGGTGGAGTTCCGCCGCCAAGGCTTCAGCAGTCTCGGCAGGGTTGGCGTGGGTTTCGTAATGACTGGCATTGGCCCGGAGCACGCCTGCCTGGCGATCGGCTTTCAGGCAAACCCGGCCGACAATCCGGTCGTGCATCAGAAGTGGTAATACGTAGTAGCCGAATTTTCGTTTGGGGGCGGGTGTATAAATCTCGATCCGATAGTGGAAATCAAACAGCCTTTCGGCGCGCGCGCGTTCCCATACGATTGGGTCAAATGGCGACAGCAGAGCAGTACCGCCAGCCTTTCGCGGGATGATCGCGTCCTTGTGCAGATAGGCCTGTTGTTTCCAGCCTTGGACAGTAACAGGGTGCAGGACTTTTGCTTCCACCAATTCAGCCAGGGCCGTTTTGGTTTCGGCAACTGGCAAACGGAAGTAGTCGCGCAAGTCAAATTCGGTACCGATGCCGTGAGCCAAGCCTGAGAGTGACAGAAGCTGGCGGATCGCATCGCTGTCGCTGGGGGTTTCGAGATCAAGAATATTGGTGGGGATGACGCGCTCGGGGATGTCGTAGAGACGTTCGAAGCCATCGCGCGTCGCCGTGGTAACCAGGCCCTGGTCGAACAGCGTCTCCAGCGCCAGCTTGCCGCGTGACCATCCCCACCAGCCACCAGCACTCTTGCCGCGGTCTGGAAGCTCACTGGCAACGGTTGGGCCGTTGCGGGTGACGAAGTTCAGGACCGACTTGAGATAGGTGCTCTCCTCGCTGGCAAAGCGGCTCATGGCGGCATAAGTGCCCTGACCGTTACGGGCCCTGGCCATGCGCCAGCGGATTAGCGGGTGGAGTTCGAGTGGCAGCAAACTGGCTTCATGGGCCCAGGCTTCGAAGAATGCTCGTTTCGGCGTTCCAAACGTGCGCTGGTCCAAAGTGTCGTGGGCGTAGGCTCCGAGTCTTGAGTAGAGCGGCATGTAATGCGAGCGCACCAGCACGTTGACGCTGTCGATCTGCAGCAGGTGCAGGCGGCGGATCATCGGCGCCATCTGTGTCCAGGTGACCTTTTGCGTCCGGTCCCGATGACTGAAACCCTGGGCCGCCAGTGCGATGCGGCGCGCCTGAGCGATGGAGAGTGACGAAGTCAAAGCAGCTTCTTTTCAAGTCTGACGAGCATTTCTTGCATTCCCAAGCCGGCATAGAACTGGCGAGCCGAATGATTGCCGGCGAGAACGGCGAGGCGCAGCCAACTCTCTCCGGCTGCACGTGCAAGCCGCTCGCATTCCACCATCAGAGCGCGGCCAATGCCTTTGCCACGATGTTGAGAGGCAACGGCGAGGTCGCCAATGTGGGCATAGGAATAGAGGACTTCTTCTGGATCGTCGGCTGAGGTGAGGCCGAGCAACACAGTTGCGTAGCCAACGCATTCGTTGTCATGCTCCGCCACAAGAAACGTACCATTGTGCTTGTGAACTTCGGTTAGCAGACCGTCGAGATACCAACGGCCAATTGCTTCAGCCGGTTTCAGGCGGTCAAAATACTGCAATTCGTGACTTTGAAGTTGCCGTGCAAGCTCAATGATCGCGCCAGAATCGGCCTCTCGATAGACTCGGATGGTGACTGGGTCAGGCAGCTTGGTCGTGCCAGGCGGCTTGGGCTGGAATCGATTCGCCGGCGCCAAGCTTCGGGTCATGCTTGTAGAGCGTCGAGCAATAGGGGCAGAT